>DJPH01000003.1 GCA_002439755.1 Prevotellaceae bacterium UBA6417
AGGGGTTTGGCAGGCTTGACTAATGAAGCGTACAATTTTCATGCTGATGACATTAGTGATAGGTGTCATTCATCCAAGTGCAAATGCCTCATCGTTGTTGTCATGCAACGATGATAAACGTGAAATACCGATAGATGTCCCTAAGAAGAAGGAAAATCCTTATAGCGTGATTCCCCTGGCTTGTTATTATAGCGCATCTCTGTTGAAAGTGGGCATTCGTTTTAAAAGAGACATCGGCAGGGTGGCTTTGCTTGTCACGAACGAGACGACCGGTGAAAGCTGGAGTGGATTGTTGGATTCATCTATGGGAGAAGGAAGCCTCTGCATTTCCGGAACACCAGGCACTTATACGGTCAGTATCATGCTGACTGACGGTTGTGAATATGAAGGGACATTCATACTGTAGCTCATGAGCAAGGAAGTCCTGCATTCGTCCGCGATAGATACGGCATTGCCGCATCCCTTTCTATACGGTAGACTTTGGGTGACGGACGTTTGCAGGCTTCCTTCTTTCGCGTATTAAATGGTATTTGAGACTGCAAAATAAATGTAAATTGTTTTTTGGAGTTGTTTTATGAATTATTGTATTTATATTTGCGGAAAAATAATAGGAAATGAAAACGAGGCTTGAAATACAGAGCACGGAACTTCCGACAGTAGAGAAAAAGCTGTCTGTTCTTATTCCCTTTCTCAATGAAGGCGAAGAGGTAGTGACAACCGTCAAGGAGGTCAGGCGAACTGTGGGTGAAAAGGTGAATATCATTGTGGTGAACGACCATTCAACGGATGGTTTCGACTATTCCGCGCAGTTACGGCCTTACGGGGTCACGTATATATTAAATGAGGAAAATCTGGGAAGTGCTCCATCGCGCGATATTTGTGTGGGGCATTGCGAAACTCCATATTTTCTGTTTCTTGATGCCCACATGCGTTTCTATAGCAATGATTGGGTTGAAAAAATTGTTGCTCTGTTGGAGGAAGATGATAGGCGGATCTTTTGTACGCAGACAAAGGCATTGAAAAAGAATGATGATGGTTCCCTGAAAGAGATCGAAAATCAAATTCCAGCATTTGGTGCATATATGCCTTTGTTTAAAGGGGCTTTCTTTCCAGATATACAATGGCGAACAGTTGAAATGCATCCGAATCGTAAGATTGAAGATGTCGCATTTGTGTTAGGAGCCAGTTATGCAGGTAGTGTACGATATTGGAAGTATTTGCATGGCATGAAAGGCTTGATGAAATATGGCTGTGAAGAGCAGTATATCAGTATAAAAGTCTGGTTGGAAGGTGGGCGTGTCCAAGTAGTGAAGGATATAATAGTAGGTCATATCTATCGCGAAGCTTCACCGTATGTGCATCGTCCTGCAACATTTGTTTTTAATCATTTGTGGATATCCGAAATGTTCTTTTCTCAGTCGTTACGCTGTAAGTGTATTGCTGCAGCGTTGTCGAGAGATAAAAAAGCTTGTGATGAGGCTTTTGAATTCTTGCGTGCGAAAAAATATGAATTAGAAAAAGAACGTAAGTATTACACGAGGATTTTTACAAACGATATATCAAATGTCATCAAACAGCAGAAGGATGTGCATAGAATCATGGTCAGAGCAGAGAATGATTATTCGCGTTTGCAACCATCTGTTAGAAAAGTAGCAGATTATCTTGCAACACATATTGCAGACACTTGTGGAATTTTTGAAGGAAAGATGGGGCAGATAATATGGTTTGAACATTATTATAGGTATTCAGGTGAATCGAAATGGGATGATTTGGCCTCAAGGCTTTGGGTGGATGTGGAAGCAAATGTGGAATGCGGTTTAATGCCCTTGGGATTCTCTAAAGGTTTATTGGGCATAGGGTGGAGTATATTCTATTTGTTTGCTAACGGTTTCTTAGAGGAGATACCTTACAAAGTGCTGAAAGTGGTAAATGAAGAATTGGTTCACTTGAATTTGGATAGTATAGAAAGTAGTGATTATGCTTCTTATGGAGGTTTGTTTGCCTATTGTGCTGCAAGCTTACAATTTGCCATGATAAAAAAACGTCCTTTACCTTGGAATGAAGATTTTAGAGATAATCTTGCAAGGAGTGCACAAAAGGTTTTGACAGTCTCAACGGATTACCGTATTATTTATGATGCTCTTCTTTGCAAAGAATTACTTGCAAGTGGAATGAAAGAAAATGCGCTGTCTTTGTCAATATCGGATTGTATGGATTTTTCAGTCGCTTTTTCGGAAAAAGAAACTACATGGAACAATAAGTTGACCAGCCCGATTGTTTCCATGTCTTTAATGCTAATGATTTCACAAGAATGCTATGTACAGAATAAGTAAATATTGTCATTTGATTGATAACGGGAATAGTTATTTTTTGTATAACATATCCAATGAGAATATTATGGCTATTCAACCGGAATTGGCAAATTTGTTGGTTTCGCACAAAAATGATGTAGATGTAATCAAGGAAATTCATCCGACCTTTTTTGAGGAACTTCTACGCAGAGATTCTATTGTGCTGTCGGATATCAATGAAAGCCAAATGCTTATTGATAAATGGAAGGAGGCTGATACAAATCCGAAAATATTCTCATTAATAGTGCTACCTACGTTGGATTGTAATTTACGATGCTGGTATTGTTACGAAAAACATAACGCCGGGTCGGTAATGAAAGTTGATATTCTGGATAGAATAAAAAGGCTGGTAGAAAAAAGAGTCGCTTCAAATGAGTTGGAGAATCTAAGTATCTCATTTTTTGGCGGTGAACCATTAATGGGCTATTCTAAAATTGTTTGGCCTCTTTTGGCGCATGCAAAAGAAAAATGTGATCAATATGGCAAGAAATTGCGGATAGGTTTTACTACAAATGGGACTTTAATTACAAAGAAAGTAATAGAGGATTTAGGAAGTTTGGATTGTCCCATTAATTTTCAAATAACGTTAGATGGAGATAAAATAAGGCATGATGCGGTTCGCCATATGCGTAATGGGAAATCCACTTATGATTTAATTGTTGGAAACATTAAACAATTGGTGCGTGCCGCGTTTATAGTATCGTGCAGAATAAATTATACCCACGATAATATGGGGTACTTAAATGATATAGCACCATCTTTTGGTGATTTGTCCAAGGAAGAAGGAGAGCATTTGCAATTTTATTTGCAGCAAGTGTGGCAGGAGCAGGCGGAATATAATATGGAGAAAGAGGAAGAGGCTGTCATTGAACATTTCAGGAAGTGTGGTCTTATGACTTCAGTTCCATCTAAGCATATGAAGCAAAGATGCTATGCCGAATCGGAAAATTGTTTTGTCGTAAGTTATAATGGCGATATATATAAGTGCACAGCATGGGACTTTACTCCAGAGCGGAAAGAGGGTGTTTTGCAAGAAGATGGAACCATCAAGTACAATCAAGTTTATAAACAACGTATGGAGGTGAAATTTGGAACAGAATATTGTCAAGCATGTTCGATTTATCCGATTTGCCATGGTGCCGGATGTTCACAGAATAAGTTGGAAAGAACAAAGTTTGATATGAAGGAGGGATGCCTTTTTAATTATTCTGAATCTGATAAACATGATTTAATACAAGAACGCTTAAAGGCAGCAATAGAATTGTCGATTCACAGTAAAAGTTGTATATCGTAATGTTTGTTATTCGTGGTTACACGTTTGCAGCAAGAGAATAATTGTTAATTCAATAAAGTAAAGATGAAAGTAAAATCAGATTTGCTGGTGTCTTTAAAAGCAGAGATACCAGTAGTGGAAGCCTCCAAAGAGGGGCTGTTGTCTGGAGGTTTTATCTCCATAGAGAATGGGATGGTGGATTTGTTGGCCAATACCGACTGTAATAATGGCTGCAATTCGGGTTGCAATGACGGTTGTAACAGTAGTTGCAATACCAAATGCAATACTAAATGCAATACCAAATGTAATACGCAATGCAATACAAGTTGCAATTCGTCATGTAGTAAAGGTGTTTCCAGTCCTTTTGGTGGAATGTCAATGCTGTTTTAGTATTTGATAAGTTGTAAGGGAACTTCAGAAGGAATAAAGGCCAAATTAGGTATCAATAAATCTAAGGTGATGACCATGTTGCCTATATTTCTCTTCTGAAGTTCTTTGTTAGTAGAATAGATTTGCATATTATAGTTATGAAAAAGACACTATTATTCTGTTTCGCACTATTGGCGATGTTGCTTCCTGCGTCAGCGGAGAATACAGGTTTGATTTATGGTTTTATCAAAAACAATATGACAAAGGAAACCTTGATGGGTGTCAAGGTGACGGCTTATACCGGCACAACGAAGTATCAAGAGTATATTACGCGAAAAGAACATACCTTTAATTATATTCCCGGCCCCTGGAAATTTAATGTGCCTAAAACCGGAGGTAAATACAGATTGGTTATTGAGAAGGAAGGCTATGAGACGGTGGAGGCTGAAATAGAGGTGAAGCCTTTTAAGAAATCGGAGATGTACAGATATGTGCAGGACTTTTACCTGAAGCGCAAACCCAAAGAACATAAGATTGGCGAAGCAGTCGTGAGGGCAACCCGTGTGAAAATTTATCACAAGGGAGATACTGTGATGTATGATGCCGATGCTTTCAATTTGGCCGATGGCAGCATGCTTGACGGCTTGATCAAGTCATTGCCGGGTGCCGTATTAAAAGATGACGGCGAGATTTTTGTCAATGGCAAGAAAGTGGATGCCTTGCTATTGAACGGCGAATATTTCTTTAAGCGTAACAACAAGGTGATGTTGGAAAATCTTCCGGCTTATATGGTCAAGACGGTAAAGGTGTATGATAAGAAAAGCATCATGTCGGAAGCTACGGGCGTGAATATGGACGATGGCGAATATGTGATGGATGTCAATCTGAAAAAACAATATTCAATCGGTTGGATCGGTAATATGGAAGCCGGTATCGGAACTTCCGACCGTTATCTGGCGAGGCTGTTTGCCTTGCGTTTTACGGATGCTTCGCGCGTGGGCGGATATGTGAACCTGAATAATCTGAATGATAACCGCAAACCAGGCGAAGACTCGGAATGGACTCCGGCGAAAATGCCGCGCGGCTTGATAAGTCGTAAGGTGGGAGGCATCGATTATCTGCTGAAGCCGAAGAATACAACGCACAGGTTCCAGGGTAATGTGGATGTTTCGTATACGGATGCCGACAATTACGGTGAGATCAGTACGGAAAATTATCTGCCTTCAGGAAATACATTCGGAAAGAGCATGTCACATTCCAAGGCAAGTTCGTTTAATATATCCTCGGATCACAGCCTGATGATACGCGACAGGAAAGGCCAGAACAATATTTATCTGGACCCTTATTTCAATTACCGGAAATATGACAACCGTAGTAATTCACTGTCTGCCATGTTTAATCGGAATCCGACCTTGACAATTCCCGGAAATGGACTGTTAGACAGTCTGAAGACTATGCACAGCCCCGAGCTGATGGCTATGACCTTGAATCGTCTTTTGTCATCGGCTAAGTCGGACGGTCATAAACTGAGCATGGGCACAGGACTGAATTGTTTCGGTACGCTTTATGCCAACAGTCTGCGTTTAGGCGGACGTATTTCATATGAAAGCCAGAAAGACAATCTGTTTGACAGACGAACGATAGATTATCCTAATCAGCCGGGTATGGTAACGGATTTCCGCAACCGCTATATTCATGACAGTCCTAACAGGAACTTGAATTACAATACCGATGTGGCTTATTTCAGAAGGTTCGATTCGGGAACACAGGCCTATCTGAGCTATGATTTCGGACAGAGAATCAAACGGCGCAATTATGAATTGAACCGCCTCGATGCCTTGTCAGACTGGGCAGAGAATACCAAGCACGAATTGGGTGAACTGCCTTCGGAACGCGATTTCCGTTTGCGCACACTGGATGCACAGAACAGTTACAACCAGCATGAAATCAATACTTATAATGACATTCAAGCTCATTTTTCAACTAATTATTGGCCAAGAAACGAAAACAGCAAGCGAAGATGGTATGAATTGACGATAGCATTGCCCATAAGCATCAATCATTACCGCCTGAACTACAGCCGTGCAAATTATAGTGGAGTGACACGCCGGGATGCCGTGTTTTTCAATCCTTCGATAAGCGGCTATTATTCATGGAAGGAACAGTCGCGAGCCATAGACTATCGTTATGAACTGTCGCACGGAATACCCCAGATGACCAATTTGATAGAGATTGAAAACAATGCCGATCCGCTGAATATATATTTGGGGAACAGCCAACTGAAAAATTACTCACGCCATGAGGCGGAAATTACTTACCGTACAAGTAATGACGAGAAAGAAATATCGTTCAGTGTAACACCGAGGTATATCATCTATACGAACTCGATAGCTTATGGCTATGTCATGGATAAGACTACCGGTGTCCGCCGCTATTCGCCGGATAATGTGAATGGCAGCTATTTGTTATCGATGAATGTGAGTTATGCCCGCCCATTGGACAAGAAAAAACTTTTGACTATGAGGACGAATACTTACGGTCATATAGATCATGGAGTCGATTTGATAGGCTTAGATGATGGTTCTGCACCGGTGCGAAGCAGTGTTTGTACGTATTGGGGAACTGAGCGTATCAATCTGGATTATAAGCTGGGCAAGCATTCGATAGGAGCAAAAGGTTATCTCGGGGTTGGCCATACGGCATCTGGTAGGAAGGACTTTGACAATCTGACCTTGTATGATTTCAATTACGGGTTGACAGCCTTGTTGCAATTTCCTCTGGATATCCAATTGAGTACAGACCTGACCATGTATAGTCGTCGGGGATATGCCAACCGAAGTGCCAATACGAATGACCTTGTTTGGAATGCCCGTTTGAGCAAGCGTTTTGCAAAACAAAGGCTGACAGTTACTGTTGATGGCTTTGATTTGCTGGGTAAGTTGTCGAATATTTCTCAACTGTTGAATTCTCAAGGACGTACGGAGTGCTATTACAATGCCTTGCCAAGGTATGTGATGTTTCATGTGATTTACAGATTTGCCAAGCAGCCTAAAAAGAAATGATAATTGAGTGTCATAGTAAGCAATATTTTTTGCCAATGAACAAGGAAGCCCTGCATTCGTATTTACGGAATTTGTGCAATTGTCAAATCAGAGAAAAGTAATTATCAAATAGATTAAAAATGAAGGCGGTTTATTCTTTAATGTCTCTAAAAAAGGAGATTCCTGTTGTAGGAATAACGAAAGAGGGCCTGTCGGCCGGTGGGGTTATGTCTGTCTCGTTGATGGCAGATAATGGTAAACCAAATATGAACAGTCCGATATCGGGTGGTACATGTTCTGCAAGTACCCCCCTATTGGAAAAAGTTAATTGCATAGAAGAAGACATAAGCTGCTCGAGTGGAGTTATCGTTCCATCATCATCTTTTGGAAACATCCTTATGAAGCTACGTGTGTTAATTTTTATATATACCATGTCTTTTTCATGTGCCCAAGCACGCGAAACGATGATTCTTGGCCAAATTCGGGACAAATTGTCGGGTACATTTGTTTCGATGTGGGGACTTGCCGGATTGGCTGGAACAAAGGATACAATCACATGTCGTGCACTTGGGAGCAATGAAGAGAAATTGGGATTTGCCCAGTCCATTGATCCTCCGATGTTTGGTGTTAGTGTGACAAAGCTGGGGAAATATGTGATTTGCTTTAAATTCAAAGGGTATGAATTCTGTTATGATACCGTGACTGTAGGGAAAAGCTATAAGGCGAAAATAGAAATACCTGATGTGATGCTGGTACACAAGCAGCGTGTACGCACATTGGCAGAGGTCAAGGTTCGTGCTTCGCATATCAAGTTCTATCATAAGGGTGACACGTTGGTTTATAATGCAGACGCTTTCAATGTGGCAGACGGCAGTATGCTTGATGCACTGATCAAACAGTTGCCGGGTGTAGAGCTGAAACAGGACGGACAGATATTCGTGAACGGCAAACGTGTAGAGAGCCTGTTGATGAATGGGGAATACTTCTTTCGTGGCAAGAACCAGCTGATGTTGGAGAATCTTCCGGCCTATACGGTAAAGGATGTCAAGGTGTATGAGTGGGCCGGCGAGCTGACGCGGATGTCGGGCCGGGAACATGGTGATTTGGAGTATGTGATGGACGTGAGGTTGAAAAAGGAGTATGCAGTTGGATGGATTGCCAATGCCGAAGCAGGCAGCGGGACGAAAGACCGCTATCTTGCCAGCATATTCGCCCTGCGCTTCTCGAACCATTCGCGTCTTGCACTGTTTGGCAACATGAACAATCTGAATGACAACCGCAAACCGGGCGAGCAAGACTATTGGACTCCGACTGCGATGCCAACAGGCTTCCTTGCCACGAAGCGCGGAGGAGCCGACTATCTGGTGAAGCAACGCTATGAAGACTATCGGCTGGAGGGTTCGGTGGACGTTATTCATACGGATGCGGACAACTATTCGCACTCGTCATCGGAGACCTATCTGCCTACGGGCAATTGGTACGGGCGTTCGGTGGCACGGTCGAGAACGCGCAATTTCAACGTGAACAGCAATAACCGATGGCGGTATGAAGTGAAAGAGGGCAAGTTGCGGAAACTGGTATTGTATGCTACGCCGAGCATGACGTACAACAAGTTTGACCGCTCATCAACGAATGCCTTTGCCACTTTCGACAAGAACCTGAACAGTCTGTATGGCACGGATATCCTTGATACCATCATGAAACGTGACGACAGGAGCGACCTGCTGCGCAAATGGGCCATCAACCGAAGCATAGACAGGCAGAAAGCCGACGGACAGAGCTGGGATGTAAGTCTTCCTGTCAATGTGTGGAACATTCCGCTGGCCGGCGAGACGTTCAGCCTGTACCCTACGTTCAGTATCCGTTCAAACAGAAGCAACACGTTTGCCGAAACATTGATAGACCATCCTAACCGTCCTGAAATGGCGGCGGACTATCGCAACAAGTATCTTCGCAACCGTCCCGACCGTACCGTGGAATATGGCATCGGAGTCGGCTATAACCGGGATTTCTCTCCGGGAGCAAGCGGTGGCCTGGACTACCGTTATGCACAGAAATTTGTGAGACACGACTATGAATATAACCTGCTGTCGCGTCTGGAGGGTTGGAACAACAGCGAAGACCGTCCGCCGTTGGGCGAACTGCCTTCGGAAACGGATTTCCGCCTGAAGACGCTGGACGGCCAGAATTCGTACAATCAGCGTGAAACGGTGACCGACCATGTGATTACGGCATCCTTTTATAATATGGGTAGTAAAAAGTCTCCCTATATGAGGATTTCCCTGCCTGTGACTTTCCGCCACCGCCGGCTGAACTATTACCGGGGCAACCACAACGATGTGACTGTTTATGACGGCGTGACAAGAAAGGATTTTGTGCTGTTCAGCCCGAACATTCATATTCACAAGAATCTCGGAAAGAAGTATATGTTTTATCCCGAATTGGACTATTCGGTGACTCCCTATACGCCCGATATGACTTCATTCCTACCCATTGAGAACAACGGCGACCCCTTGAATATATACACGGGAAACCCGAATCTGAAAATGTCGGCTACTCACAATGTCAGTATGAAAATAGCTTTCAGCAAGCGTAAGTCGAACTGGATGCTGAATCTCAATCCAAGTTATCAGATAGAGCAGAATGCCATGGCTTATGGCTACTCGTACAACCCGGAAACGGGCGTGCGCCGCTACAAGCCGGAAAACGTGAACGGAAACTATCGGTTAGGGTTGGCTGCGAATTTTACCAAGCCACTTGACAAGAAGCAGAACCTGACTTTGACGAGTTCGGCTTCCGGCACATTCCGCCACGGTGTGGACTTGATAGGGATCGGCGAGAGCACAGAGGCGACGCGGAGCAGTGTAGGCACGTGGAACGGCTACGGCAGCCTGCGGCTGAACTATAAGATGGGCAAACATACTTTCGGGGCGAAAGGCAATATGAGTGTGAACAGAAGCGATTCGGAACGCGAGGGCTTCGTGGCTTCCACGCTTTGGGACTACAATTACGGCGTGACGGCACTCATACAGCTGCCGCTGAAATTGCAGCTTTCGTCCGACTTGACCATTTACAGCCGTCGCGGCTATGGTGATTACGGTTTGAACACGAATGACCTTGTGTGGAACGCCCGTTTGAGCTACAAGCTCTTGAAACCGAACCTTACGTTTGCCGTGGACGGTTTCGACCTGTTGGGCAATCTCCACAATACGGCTTTGACGATGAACTCACAAGGCAAAATAGAAACCTATCGCAACGCCTTGCCAAGATACGTGATGTTTCATGTAATCTGTCGTTTTGCCAAACAACCTAAAAAGAAATAATAATTGAGTGCCATAGTAAGCAATGTCCTTTGCCAATGAACAAGGAAGTCCTGCATTCGTCCGCGATAGATGCGGCAGTGCCGCATCCCTTTTTATACGGTAAAACTTTGGGTGGCGGACGTTTGCAGGCTTCTTTCTTTCTGCTGATTTAGAAAAAGCAAATATGCAGAAAATCGTTGTAGAATTTTGCTATTTGATAAAAAAATACTATGTTTGCAATGTAAAAAATAAAAATAGTATGACAGGAACAGCACAAATTTCCGTGATACTTCCCTTTTGCAATTCCAAGAGGACGCTGGCGGCATGTGTAGAAAGCATATTGTCGCAAAGCTATTCCCATTTTGAGCTGTTGGTAGCCGATTACGGTTCTACAGATGGCAGTGATAAAATCATAAATACGTTTGAAGACCAGCGTATTCGTGTTGTCAAGCGTGTCAATGGCTATGCAAGGGCTCTCAACAGTCTGGTGGAACAGGCGGAAGGGAAATACATTGTATGTATGGATGCCGGATACATGATGAGCGAAGGACGGTTGCAAAAGCAACTCAATTATATGGAACAACATTCTGGCGTTGCTCTTATGGGAGGATATGTGGAACAGATAGAAGCGGAAGGCGTGAGTTTGATTCATGACGTTCCACTGCAAGTTACGCCTTTGGATTTGGTCGGTTATTGCTGTATTCACACTCCTACAGTAGTAATCCGCTCGAAAATTATAAAAAAAGAAGACGGACTGTATTATGATGAATCTTGCGGTACTTTGGCAGATTATGCTCTATATTGTACAATGGCTCAAAAAGGAATGAAATTGTGCAATGTAGAGGAGGTCTTTGCCAAGACATGTCTTTGGCCAAAATGCGAAGATTTTTCTCTAAAAGATGATGTCAGTTGGAATATCCGTCTGAATTTGGCAAGCTGGATAAAGAAATGTGAATACGAAGTCATGCACGATTATCAGACACTACCTCCCAGCGATAAGAAATTAAGTGTTTGTATTTCTTTCTTGAATGAAGGAGAAGAAGTTGGCAAGACTGTCAAATGCATTCGTGAGACGGTGGGTGAAACAGTTGAGATAATAGTAATTAATGATGCTTCTGATGACGGGTACGACTATGAAGCGGATTTGAGAGGAATGAATGTTTACTATTATGTCAACAAAATGCGTATTGGTGCGGCGGAAAGTAAAGAAAAAGCCGTTCAGATATGTGGCACGCCATATTTTTTGCTGCTTGATGCTCATATGCGTTTTTATACAAAGGATTGGGCAGAGGTTATAGTGACGGAAATTGAGCGAAATCCAAATTGTCTGTATTGCTGTAAAAGTAGGGTCTTGACGAAGAGTGGTGACGGAGTCGTTTGTGACGAAAAGGACGTTAAAGAGCATGGGGCATATCTCCGTTTTGATTTGAATTCATTTGTCCCAAGAATAAACTGGATGGGACAAAGTAGGATGCCTTATTTGTGTGAACCACAAATTCCGGCAATACTTGGAGCTACGTATGCAACGAGCAAGTCTTATTGGAATAGGCTAAAAGGACTGGAAGGGCTTATTCATTACGGTTGTGAGGAACAGTATTTGAGTGTTAAGGCCTGGCTTGAAGGAGGAGGGTGTCGATTGATTGATAATGTGATAATAGGGCATATTTATAGGGACGATGCGCCATATCGAAGAGTTTTTGCACCGATTGTGTATAATTACGTAGTAGTTGTTAAAACTCTATTTCCAACGTCTGAAAGAGGGTGGGCTCTGGCGGCAATACAAAAAAATTACCCTAAAGCATATGAGCCGCTAAATGTGTTGAGTACATTAAATATGTCACAGCTTGCAGAATTGAGGAGATATTTTGAGCAAACATTTAAAGTAAACGATTTTTCTTATATTCGAAAAATCAATAATGTTGTTACATTTGAAAATGTTTTAGTCCTTGGTGAATGGGGAAAACGTTTGCCGACAATCATTCAAGAGATTGAAGGTGAATTAAAGGAAAACCATGAGATGAATCTTTTCTGTGGAAAGGTGGGGTATATGTTGGCTTTGGCTGAATATGCCGAAATTTACAGGGATGTCGAAGTTGACAAAAATGCCTCTTGTTTACTATCTAAAATTTTAGATGCACTTGAAGCTATGGATTTCTCTGTTAGCTTGTCAGGTGGAATTGCTGGTATAGGGTGGGCCTTAATCTATCTGTTAAGGCACAATCTTTTGAAAGACTCTTTGGAAAAAGAATTGAAATACATAGACCATCGTATCATGGAGTACGATGTAAGCAGGGTATCGGATAAAAGCTTCAAAACTGGTATCGGAGGTATTTTGGCGTATGTGGTAACGCGTTTGGGTATGCTGAATTCTTTTTCAGAGAGTGGATTCGATGAGAAGTATCTTTCCGGACTTAAATTGGTTGCAGAAGAAATTATAGCTGATTCTAATTCGGATGTGCGTACATTAAGCTACGCCTATCAATTTGTTTTTTGTATGGAACAAGGGAAATGGAATATATTGCCACCTAAAGTAAGTGATTTGCTTGAATTACCTGTGTTTGTCCCAAAAGAAGGAAAATACCAAAAGAAAGGATTATATGGGAAAGCAGGACTGGCTTTGTTTCTGTTGGGCAGGATTCGGGCTGCCGGTAGCCTGTACCCGGATTTGTTGGATGAAGTAAAAAAATAATGAATATGAAAACAAGTAGATACAATGTGTGCATTCCAATGCAGGGTGTTAGTCTAATATACAATTGCAGAACAGATGAAATCATTCAGGCAGATGAACGATTGGTGGATGTGTATAAGCTGAATATGGACCATCCTGAAGCGATAGAGCAGATTGCTCCGGATTTTTATCGCTATCTGTGTGACAAAGGTTTTGTTTTGGAAGATGAAATAGATGAGATTCAATTGATATTGAACGGCTGGAAGCAGGAGGATAAATATGGAAAGGATCTGTTTGTCACGGTCAATCCAACAATGAATTGCAATTTGAAATGCTATTATTGTTATGAAGAACATAATAAAGGTACGCGAATGTCTCAAGAGATTTTAGACGCGGTCGTAGCTTATTTCAAATGGCAAATCCAAAGCAAAAAGTATAATCAAATCGCTTTATCTTTTTTCGGGGGAGAGCCTTTGATATATTTTAAAAAGACAGTGTATCCTCTATTGGAAGAAATACGGCAGTTATTGGATGGTAAAACTATATTTTCGTTACATTTTACCACAAATGCGACGTTGCTTACAAAGAAGGTTTTGGAGTATCTGAAGCCGTGGAATCCCTCTTTCCAGATTACGATTGATGGTAATGAATTTATTCACAATTTGGTAAAACAGCTGCCAGGGGAGAAGTCCGCTTACAAAATAGCAGTGAATAATATAAGGCTGTTGTTACAGCAAAAGCTTAAAGTTGCTATTCGTTTTAATTATACGGCGAAGACGCTGGATTACTTTTATGATGTACTTACTGACATGCAAGATTTTTCAGACTTAGAAAAATCATATTGCAACATCAATTTTCATCGGATCTGGCAAGATACAGTGATCCCCGATTCGGAATTGAAAGATTCTGTGGATGCTTTGGAAAAAGCCTTCCGAGAAAAAGGCTTTCATGTTATCAGTTCCTCATCACGGACTATCGGACGCTGTTACGGTGATAAGGAAAACAGTGTTGTCATCAATTATAATGGGGCTATTTACAAATGTACAGCCCGCAATTTTGATGAAGAACATTGTGAGGGACAGTTATTGCCGGATGGAAACATCAAGTGGAATGAGCGGTATGAAAAACGAAAAAATGTGCGATATTGCAATGCCGTTTGCCAGGCATGTCTCATTTTTCCGTTATGTCATGGAGGATGCAGTCAAAATAAGTTGGAGAGTGATAATCCGGATAAATGTTTAACACAGTTCTCAAATCAAGATAAACAGGATTATATCCTCCGGCGTATAAAGGATATTTATAAAGAGCAAAATAGAGAAACAATTTAAAGAAAGGAGGAGAAAGGAAAGAGAAAGGAAAGAAAGAAAATGTGTGTAGAAACAGAAATTCGATAACTTTTAATTATTACGCAATGAAAAAACAAAAAAATTATGTAGTGCAATCGGCATGCCGATTCTAAGTTTGGATTCTGAAGGAAAGCTTCGCGGTGGTTTCGTTGGCTTATCTGGTGGCATAATGCCTTTGGACAATGACAGTGGATGCAGAAATACAGCTTGCAATAATAATGCTTGCCAAAATGCAAATTGCAATGGCTGTTCAAGTAGCCCAAATGATTCATGTAATAATACGAATTGTATTAATACAGGCTCCTGTAAGAATGACAATTGTTCTGCTGCAAAAAATAGTTCTTCATTTGCAGGTAATTCACTGTTGATTTAATTAATCTATTTAAAGAGGATGTGTGCTAAACACATTCTCTTTAGATTTTCAGCAACGTAAAAAAGATATGTTATGAACAGAGGCCTTTTAAGAGCACTATTCTTTGCTTTATTGTTTGGCGTTTCCATAATCTCTCTATATGGTGAACGTCAGTATTCTATTTGGGGTTTCACATTTAATAAATTAACAAGGAGTCCTTTGGACAGTGTGAAAGTTGTTCTTGAGCATTCGAATGGGACGGCTGATACAACCTATTCAGCAATGAGGAGGGTCAATTACAAGTCGCGTCCTTTCTTTTCTTTTGACAAACTTACAGAGGGTGAATATATCTTGCATTGTTTTCATAAAGGTTATGAGGCCGTCAAGTTGCCGGTTTCGATCAAGAAACAGAACAATTCGTTGATAGTGTTGGATTTTATTTATCTGGCTCCTAAAAAGGAACATCGTTTGGGTGAAGCCAAGGTTCGCGCCAGTCGCATCAAGATGTATCACAAGGGCGATACGGTGGTGTTTGATGCCGACGCTTTCAACTTGTCGAAAGGAAGCATGCTGGAGGCCTTGATAGCCGAGTTGCCCGGAGTGAAAATGAACGACAATGGCGAGATATTTGTGAATGACAGGAAGGTGGATGACCTTTATCTGAACGGCAAGGACTTTTTCAGGGGCAACCGGTTTGTGCTGTTGGAAAACCTGCCTTCATACATGGTGAAGGATATCAAGGTGTATGAACGGGACTATGCACTCAGACGACCTACAGATCCGAAACCTTATACGATGGATGTGGTGCTGAAGAAACAGTATGCCCAGGGATGGATAGCCAACGCGGAACTGGCCGGCGGAACATCGGAGCGTTATCTGGGTCGCATGTTCGGTTTGCGGTTTACGAATTGTTCCCGTCTGAGCCTGTATGGTGACATGAACAATGTGAATGACAACCGCAAGCCCGGCTATACGGGCGATTGGGAACCTCAGGATGCATTGAGAGGCCGCCAACGAACACGCAAGGGCGGTGTGGACTTCTATGTGGAAGACAAGATGGATATGTGGTCGTTCAATACTGCCAATGAGGTGAACGATTCCCGTGCCAATACAGAAACGGAAGAAAAGGGAACGACATTCCTTCCCGCCGGAAACGCCTATCGGCAGTCTTTATCACGCCAAGTCTCGAAAAACACGCAATGGAAGAGCCGAAACAAATGGAATCTCAAGATTGGAAACCCCGAACAGCTGACACAGCCTATAAATATGGAGGCGACAGCCAACATTAGCTACCGTACATTCAACAGTGACCTTGCATCGAAAACGGCAGACCAGGATTTGCCGTTCGACAGTTTAGGTTCCATCGATTTTGGCAGGCTGCTTGCCGCCACATCCGAGAGCCAATGGTATTCGCACCTGTTGAACCGTTCGCAATCGGATGCTTTTCAACGAGGCTATGAGTTGAAAGCCGATGGCAAGTTAGAAGGACGTTTTAGTCCTAAAAAATCAACCAACAGCCTCTTTTCCAATTTCTATTGGAACTATACAAAAAGCAATACCACAGGCTACAGCCGGCAGCGCATAGACTATCCCGCCGGAGGGGATGCGGCCGGAAACGTTTACCGCCATTTGTATAACCGTACTCCGTATGAGAAATACGGAATGTCGGGGAGACTGGAATATGCCTACTGGCTGCCTTTCAATGTGGGAATCTTGCCAAGTGTGGAATACCGCCACAATTACAACTCGTCAGACCGCACACTGTTCAATCTGGAACGTCTGGACAAGTGGGGCGTGGATGATGGACGAAGCCTGACGGATCTCCCGTCGACACGCGATTCCCTGCAGATGGCTTTCGATGCCGCCAACAGCTACTACAGTTCTACTTATGAAAACAGTGTAGTGACAGCCGTGAGCATCCAGGGAGAAGTGCCCATCAAGGATAATGCCTACCGCACTTATATCAATGTCAACCTGCCGCTCAATACGGACCATACCAAACTGTATTATGACCGGGGGACTCTGCAGGCGGAACTTCACCGTGTGACAAGGTTCTTCACCCCGAATGCCAACTTTAGCGTTTATGACTATAAGAGAAAGATGAGCTATGGTATCGATATGAGTTCCTATACTTCTGCTCCCTCGTTGGTATACAAATTGGATATTACGGATGATGTCAACCCGCTGTACATACAGCGCGGCAACAGTTCGTT
>DJPH01000053.1 GCA_002439755.1 Prevotellaceae bacterium UBA6417
CGGCGAGACCTACATCAAAGGCTATCAGGCGGTGGTCAAATAGCGGTTGGCGGCAGTCGACAAGCTAACACCGCAGCAACGGCAGCATTGACAGAGCCGCAAAATAAATCTGCCCAGAATAAAACGTATTGCATTCCTAAAACTTTCCGTTTCCAAATAGTTTTAGGAATATATTCCGCAAAAATCCAAATTCTTCGGAGTTTTAGGATTTCAATACCGCAAAAAATCATATCTTCGCACTACAAATAATCCCATAAAATGAAAAGAATAGAGCGGAACGATTACCTTGAAAAGCTGATAGCCTTTAGAGACAAGAAGTTGATAAAAGTCATAACGGGAATACGCCGTTGCGGCAAATCAACCCTTATGGACATATTCCGCGACTGGCTGCTGAAAAACGGCGTTGTTCCCGGACAAATCTTTTACTTGAACTTTGAGGACTACGACAACAGGGAACTGCGCGACCCCATAGCCTTGTACAGATATATCAAACCCCTTATTCTGCCCGACAAGCCAACGTACATTTTTTTTGATGAGATACAACACGTAAAAGACTTTCCCGACATCATCAACAGCCTCAACCTGAAACCATACGTCGATTTGTATATTACAGGTTCCAACGCCTATATGCTTTCAAGTGAGATAGCCACACTGCTTTCTGGGAGATATGTGGAAATTGATATGCTCCCCCTTTCGTTTAAGGAATATGTAACAGGCAGCGGCAAACAAGACAATCTTGCAAAAGCCTATACAGACTACATCACACAAAGTAGTTTTCCATACACACTGACTCTTGAACGTGCCGGTGACATTGCCGACTATTTGAATGGGGTATATAACACCATCGTCGTGAAAGACATTATGAGCAGGAAGAAAATACAAGACGTGATGATGCTTGAAAGTGTGATACGCTTCATTGCCGATAACATCGGAAACATTATGTCAACCAAACGTATAGCCGACATAATGACCGCAGACGGAAGAAAAATTGACCAAAAGACGGTGGAAAAATACCTGACTTCACTGTGTGAGACATTCTTCGTGTATGAAGCTAAAAGGTATAACGTAAAAGGCAGACAGCTTCTCAAAACTTTGAGCAAGTACTATTTGGTGGATGTGGGGCTGCGGAGAATGCTTCTTGGCTCACGCTCGTTTGATGCGAGGCGTTTGTTGGAAAATGTTGTGTATCTTGAACTGCTGCACCGCCAAAAGAAAGTCTATGTCGGGAAAATCAATGATTTGGAAGTAGACTTTGTTGCAATGGACGAAAATGACATAGTATATTATCAAGTGGCTGCCACGGTGAGGGATGAAGCCACACTTAAACGGGAACTGAAGCCACTGCAAGAAATTGACGACCAATACCCCAAATGCATACTTACCTTGGACGAAGACCCTGAGGCAGACTATAACGGCATCAAAAGGATGAATGCCCTAAAATGGTTGATGGGGGAATGTGGCGTATAATGCTTTATTTGTGCAAATTCGCATACTATCCATCCGACAAGGTGGTCAAATAAAAGTGAGGCTACGGATTGTAGTCGCGTACCTGTCGGATATAGGTTGTGACTTCTCCGACACTTACGTGTGCATTCCGGCAAATCCATGAAATGCCCATGTCGGCATTCTTATGCTGGTAGACATTGGTTCCCAATTTACCCAAAGAGAAATAGGAGCTGACCATAGTCCCTCTTTCAACGTTATTTACCTTCCACCAATTACCATCGCAATAAAGCGACATGAGGGCTCCTTCCCTGATGTTGGGAATCCTGTAGCCGTCATCGCAAGGCGAATTTCCCGATTCAAGCGTGCTTTTTAGCGAGGTGTAGCCTTGGTTGATGTTTTTTAAATCACCCGTCTCAAAACCTTTATAGACCTTCGCTATTTCCGAGTTCTCATTGGCAGGTTCCAATTCTCTTGTCGTATAATAGCGGAGAGACTTTTCATTGACATTGGTCATGTCAAACCGATAGACCGAAGATGAGGTGATGGTTCCACCGGGTTGGATGACGTTTATCAAAGGGGTGGGAAGATTGCTGTCCTTGTCTTTGATGGTGCTTGCCGTAGCATCGGGCATTCCGAGGTTTCTGACGCAGCGGATGGAATAAGCTCCGCATTGGTAGGCCCCGTCCACGTCTTTCCATCCATTTCCTTCGAGAGGCTGCTTGTAATTGCTGACAGAAATGCCTTCTTCGGCCCACAACACCTTTACTTTGCCGCCACTGACGGTGCTGCTGACAACATGCGACCTCCATTTCTTGAAACCGCTATAAGGACTGCTTGCATCAAAAGTTTCATTCGCGGCAGTGGCAAAACTCTTTTTATACAGCTTGGCGTCGCCCGAAAGTCCTTGCTCGCCGATGTAGAGTCCGTCCAACTGGCCGAGGCCGGCCACATACCAGCGCACCTCTTCGGGGTCTATGATGCCGTTGCCGTTGTTGTCGCGGTTGCGCATCATGGCAGCATAGCGAAGCACGGCCTTGTCGTCTTTCATGAACAGGGTGTTATAGTCGTTCTTGCGTTCGTAATCGAGATAATCGTCCCATTTGATGCTGCTTTTGTCCATACCCCATAAAAGAGCCGTGTTGTAGAGGCCGTTGTCGGTGTCCGAATTAGTCAGATTCTCTATATAAGATGTTGTAGTGCTGTTTTCATTAGTGGAGAAAAACCAGTTGATGCCGGCGGCTTCCTCCGACGACTCGTCGATGGTCTCGCATCCCCACGCCGTTTTCAGTTCGTCCTTGTTGAGGGCGTAAGGCGTCTGTATAGAGTTTTGTCGCAGGGTAATGACACTTCCCGTGGCCGTGCTGGCTTTGTCGAGGCTGGTCTTGCTGTCGCTGAGGATGTGCATCACGCGGTTGGGCTGGTTAACGAATTTCTTCCACAGGTCATCACTACTTTCCTGTGTGATGGGATCGCTGTCATAGTAGAACTCGTCGATGAAAACCGTCACATAGATGCGGCTGCGGATATATTTGCTTGGGTCGTTGGGATACTTCTGTTTCCAGTCTGCGTCCGTTTCCTTATGAAAGTCGTTGGACTGCCCTTTGTCGAATTTTCGTTTCTGCTGCTTGATATATTTGGTAAATTGCACCACGTCCATCAGCTCGTCACTATTGTCTCCGGGATATTTCCGGTTCAGTTGGCTGTAGGGCGTGTCTTGTGCTTCGTCGTCGCGGGTTGCCGACACCTCGTTGATCATGAAATGCGCCCATTTGTAGTCCAGGCCTGAAGGCATTTCCGTATCTCCCACTTTGACCGGCGTTCCTTCGCGTCCGAACGGCGTTTTGACATACCATGTAACCGTTTCCGGATTGATATATTCGGCATCAAAGCAGAAAACGCGTTGCCCGTAGTGTGCATCAAACGTGTGGATGCTCTCTTTGGCGATATATACATGGCCCGTTGCTCCCGATTCGCGTTCTTCGAATGTCTCCCCGGGCTGCGATGACTCCACTTCCACCTGTATGCTGTTTACGCCGTTCACCGTAATAGTGTAGGTATAAAAGGTGTTTCGCTCCACCTCATAGTTTTCCCATTTGTTTCCTGCGAAGTCGCCCAGATGGATGTAGTAGACGACATCGGCCGACAACTGTTGCTCCTTGGCTTCGCTCGATACATCAACGTCCATGACCACCTCGCCTTTTATTTCCAGATAAGTGCCGTTTTCAGGGGCTTTGGTCCATAAATCTCCCGATGTGTCATAGCTGCCGTCGGCATTCTTTTTGCGTTGGTCGCGTTCGTGAAAGTTCAGCGGATTGGCTTTTGCCTTTTGCTTGTTTTCGAGCATGTAAAAAGAAAAGCCGTGAAGCGTTTCCGAGTTGGCACCCTTTTCTTCCGTCTCAAAAGGCATTTCGTTGCTGTTAAAATATTCCGTGTCGGCATTCTCGGTCTGTTCGAAAGCATAGGCCGCTTTCGGAATGTTGACCACGCGCCAGCTTTCGGGTCGGAAATCCTTGATGGTCTGCCGGGTGGTAGTGTTTCCTTCCGTTGTGGTAGTAGAACTGTTTTTGTTTACCTTGATGTTTACTTTCACTTTGGCGTCCAGTCGTTTGAGCAGGGCGGGCAGCGCATTGTCATCGGTCGAGGTGATGCTGTTTCCTTCAATCGTGATATGTTCCACCTTCGCGGTCATGGGGAAATAGCCGTTTCGCGATGTCACCTCCTGATTCAGCTGTGCTTCCATGCTGTTCAGCTCGTCTTCGGTCGTAATGGCACTGAGTCTTTCCGGCGAAATGTTCACCATGTCGGCATCGATGTTGGCCACGAGGTACATGGTGGCTTCGCTCACGGTGGGGCATTTGATGCGCACCGTTCCCCGGGTCTCGTCGCCGTCTTCCGTCTGCATGTTTTCCACATACCAGGCATCTTCCGACTGATTTTTCAGAGCATTCAGACTTTGCAGTTTGTCATCGCTGTCGAAGTGGTGCGAATAGATGCGCTTGCCGTTGGCGAAAATAAACACAAACAGGTTGTTGACGCGCGATTCCGGAAGAATGCCCAATGTGGCGCGTGTTTTTATGTCGACGCGTTTGAAACTGCAATCGCCGAATTTGAAATCCACTACGGTTTCTTGTCCTATAGTGCTGTTTTCAATGCCATCGTTGTCCGTGCAGCCGCTCAAAAGCAGTACAGGCAGCAGGCTTAGCAGCCATATTGTTTTATGTATGATGCTCATGGTTTGGAGTTGTGGTTAGTTGTATTCTATATCCTCGTCTTTCGTTGTCCATGGCAACACTTTAAATTCAAAGTCGATGGTCGAAGGACTGTATGAAATGCTGACAAGGCTGCGTATGAAGTCATTGCGTTTTATTTCCGTCAGGTCTTCCACGTTTCCTGTCGTCGGATGAATGTCGCGGAGCTCAAATGTGGCTGTTTTATTGGGGATATCCTTATATCCGGCAGTGATGGTATAAGTGTAACGGTTTGTTTCATCCTTACTTTCAAGTATATAGGCATCAAAAACGGCCTTTCGGTTGCTTTCCGTTTGGGCAATATGTGGTATTTTCACAGTTCCATTAAACGGAATGATGGCATTTGTCGAACCCACGGTCGGTGCTCCTTTGGCCGTTATGCTGTATTTGCGGCCGCTGTTGTCGGGATCATCGAAAATGTAAGCTTCTTTTTGTGCAAAGTTCGTGCTAAACCGTAGATTTGTGATGCTTAATTCCTCCTCGCTGTGGTTGGCGGCTTCAATGCGTATGCGCGAATAGGTGCGCACGAGTTCGGCCGATACCGAATTGTCACCGGTTTGCAGTTGCAGGTCTTTTACAAGGGTCAGCACTTGTGGCTGTTGCGGACAAACGTAGTCGTTTCCTGCCGATATCTTTGTATTGAACAGGTTTTGGTAATTGGTGTTGGTTGTTGAAAGACCGGTTTCTTCTAAAAAGCTATTTTTGATGCTGTTGATGTTTCCTATGACACCGGCGTTGCCTGCATAAGTCATGTTTGTTCCGCCATCATTGTCTGCCGAAACTTTCGAGTAGTTGGCTATAATCACCATGCGGTATTCTCCGTGTTTCAGTATTTCTATGTCTCCGTGCTTGGGGTCCATGTATTGAAAAGATGCTGTGGCAGTTTTTCCGTCCTCGGCAATCGTGATGCCGTTCTCGCTTCCGTCTTTGCTGTCGCGGTAGCCTACGATGGTATTTGTCTTTTTATTGATGAGGAATAGTGTGACGCGGTAGAGCTTTCTTCCGTCCACATATTTGTCCCATTCGCTCATGTCATCGGCGTTTCCGTCTGGGTCGCTCAACGATACGCTGCGGCTGTCAATACTGATGGAGGGGCTGTTCACCGCGATGGTCAGGTTGGCGAAACCGGCCGTTTTCTTTTCGTCTTGCACATCGTTTTGGCAACACGTCAGCAGCAGTGCTGCCGGGATAATGGCGAGCAGGTGGTATATTGTGCGTAGGTGGGTATTTTTCATTTAGAAAATAATTTCGTCCGATGTCTTGCGGACGTTCCAATCCGCAATCGACAAATTTACGTCAAGGTTGGTCTTAGTGAGTGCTATGGTATAGATATAGCGTTTGCCGGCAGCGAAATAATAAGGTGGTGTTGTCACGGCGTTGCCGTCCTTGTCGGTTCCCGTTGCTTCGGGCAACAGAACTTTGAAAACGGTGCTCCCGCCTTGTTCCGTGGTGAAGCAGAGGCGAAGCCCTCCCTTGTATTCTTGCGGAATAACGAGCAGATAACCGTCGTTCTTCGTATAGAGATTGCCTTCGGTTGCTTGGCCGGTATAGGCCGTAGCCGAAAGTTTGTCCGTAAATGCTTTTCCGCTTTGCGGTTGCCAATAATAAATCTTTTCTCCTATCGGTTCCCAGAAAGTTGGTTGCCAATCGATGGCTTCTTCGGTGGCGGAATTGCCATAGACGAGTACGCCGGTCGTAGCAAAGCGTTCCGATTCTTCGGCATTTGTATTTTCGAGCCAACAAGAAGTCAGTACATCGTTGTCGGCATGATTTTCTTTATATTTGAATTGAAACATGATGGCAGCCAATGCATGCTTAAAGCCAAGCGGCACGGGAGTATGGAGGTCAAATGTGCCTCCTGTGGGTTGGTGCAATATGTCCAATGTGGCTGTATTGACGCGGTTGTAGGCCACGAGCAAGTCTTCTTGCAATTGATAGGTACTGTAGTCTATCTGAAACGATGTTGCCGATGAAGCCGTAGTGATGTATTCGCGCATCTCTTCTTGCGGATAAAAGGCGCGGAACTTGTAGATGCCGCCTATTTGCCAATATAAGTCATCGCCGGCATAGTTCCAATTGCTGTGTGGATTGCCATCGGTTTTGGCTTCATAAACCAATCTGGCATTTTTGAATATATCCGTATAGGTCTGATTGTCCATAATGCAATCGCCCCAAATGCCAATGCTCTTGTTTCCTGTGTTAGGAGTGCATGCCTGTTGAAACGTTTCATTTGATGTGATCAGTGAACGTGTCTGTACAGAGTCCACATTAAACATGATGAATGGCTTTGCAGGGGGCGTAGTACGTTCGTGCCCATCTTCACTGCAGGCGATGAAGACACTGGCTGCAAAGCTGTATATAATAATCAAGAAACTGTTTCTAAGCATTCGTTTTAGGTGATAATTGATACAATAAGTATCAGTCAGCCATGAATTACTTTCAGGCTGGCTGATACTTAGGATTCTTTACAAATCAATTGATGACATAGTTTCATCTTTCCAGGCTTCAACTTCCGGTGAGAAGTAAATCTTAGAAAGGCTTATGGTTATGTTATAGATGTAACGGTAACCCATTTTCCATTCTGCAGTAAGAGTTTTCAAGTCAACGGTCTTTGTTTGTTCGATTGCAGTACTGCCTGAACTCTGTATGGTGTATTCGACTGTTACTTTGGCGTCATCTCCCAAGTCTTGTGGAAGGGCAATTATTGCGTTGTGTTCAAAGATTTTTTCACTGTTGGTGACCTCTTCACCCGCTGTTTCATTGAATGCGACGTATGGATTAGAGACATTAACATTACCGCTAAGGTTTTCCCATCCGGTTGTTTTGCTATCTTCGTTCTCTCGCACTTTTTGATCCTTGATGTTTTCTTTGAAATTGCCTTGATTCTTAATTCCGTAAATATAAATCTTTTTTATTCTGATAGTTGTTCCGGAATATGCATCTTTAGTCTTAGCTTTGAAAACAATGGACGAAAGAGCATGCTTGAAATTTATGTCAACTCCCGAGTAAGTGGTTCCGCCCGTGCTTTCTTGTTTGTCACAAGTGCGGTCGCTGTACATCAAGTCGTATTGTTTCCCAGTTTCTGAGACCGTGAAGCCGGTAATAGACAATCCGTTTGCTCCATATTCAATTTTTGTTGCATTATTGGATGCTGCAACCGGAGAGTAGGCTGCAAAAGACAGGTAACCTTCTTTCGGCCAGTAATAATCTGTTTCAGGTTCCCACCAACCTTTTGGTGTACCGTTTTTGTATGTTACGTCAACATCCATGTAAGGTGTACCGGCTGCCCAAGTTTCAAAATTGCCCTTTGTCCATACGGCATAGACGTGAAACTGTTCTCCCGTATCATACGTTGTTCCTTGTTCACCGTAAACTGCGCGTGTGTTGCCGTTTACGATGGGTGCGTTGAACACGATTTTCGAGGGCTGCGATTGTTTGGCCGCTTCGTTTTGTTCGTCACTTGTACAGCCGGCGAGTGCTGTGGTCGCGAGTGCTGTGAGGAATAATAGTTTTTTCATTGTTCTGGAATGTTATTGATTAATGTTTATGCTTATTTTCAAATAGGTATGTCGGTGCGGATGTCTTCCCACTCGTCCACTTTCGGAGAAAATCCCCCTTCGCCTCCTCCGGGGCCGGGTGGTGTCGGTGGTGGGTCGATGACGATTTCCTTATCGAGGATAATCCATTGGTTTTCGCGCACCATCGGTGTCTCAAACAGGTCGGTGATGTTGATGGTCTCTACCTGTGAGCGTCCGTCGGTGGTGACAAACTCAAAGGTGAGGGTGAGCAGTGTATTTTCCTTGGGCAGCTTGCCGAAAGTGTTGAATGTGGTATAGATATAGGCCGTATTGACGGAGTCGGCCGCCCTGTAGTTGTCCATTTCCATATAGAGCCTCACGGAGTCGGTCTCGACCATCGACCGTGTGGCCAATACCGACGAGCCCGCCATGCCCGAGAGGAGCGCCGTGGCCGTGCTCACGTAGCGGATGCCTTTGACGCGCACCTGCATGTAATAGGCCTTGACGAGTGTGGTTGCCTTGAAAAAACTTCCGTCGTGCCCGCGCAGCGTGTCGATGTTGTGAGTGTAGGGAATATCTACCTGCCGGTGTGCAGCCACAAACAGGTGGTCGGGCATGTAGGCAATCTTGCTTCCCGAAAAGGCCCTTACCGATTGCGGTATGCGCGCGTAGAGCTGCGACTGTATGGGGTTGGTATAGGCCGTGGCCGTGTTGTAGTTGTAATTGTCGCGTATGTTGGTCGTTTCCGTCCCTATGTTGTATACCATAAGGTCGTAGCTGCCGGCATCGGCAATGATATATCCGTCAAGATAATAGCCCAACGAGTCGCGTCCCGAGTGCTGCAGATAGGATTCTGCGGTCTGTGCTCCGCTTTGGCGGTCGTTAAGGGTGACGCGCACCACCTGCGGCAATTTGAATTCGGGGCGTGCGAGCGTGTCGTTATAGAACCGGCAGGTGGTATTCCTGATACTGTCGTCGATATAGATGCGGATGTAGTGGGTGTTGCCCATTTCCTCCAACGGACGGTGGATACAGGCCGTGAACATCAAGGCCGAAGCAATGGCGGCAAGCGCGGCAGTCAGCACTTTCATAGGTTGCCTCCTTTCGTTGTCCAATAGCGTTTGACAATGGGCAGTACCAGCGAAATTTCGAGTTTGGTAGGGCCAAAATAGTGCCATGTTCCCGTTTTGTCGGGGTTGCGCAACAGGATACCGTAATCGTCGGTCGGCGTATAGTTGCGGTAGGGAATGGAGGCGTAGCCCAGCGAGATGCCGAATTCCAGGTTGAGCCGTCGCCCTATCGGCCTGGAAAAACCGTAGGAGAGGCCGGTGCTCCAGAATTCGCCCTGATAGCATATCTTGCGCTTCCATTCAAAGTCCCATTTGCCGCCCATGCCATAGACGCCTATATAGTGTCCCATGAGTTTGTCGCGGCGCAGGTGTCGGCCGTAAGGTTCGCGCGGCATGGGGCGAAACCACCAGCGCGCTTCGCCGCCTATGGAAAGAAAGCGGTTGCAGTATTCGTTGCGTCCTTTTCCCCAGCGAAACCACGGACATTGGTGCATGTAGACCAGCGAGAGGCGGTCTTTATAGACGGGCACCTCGACGGCAAAGTTGATCCACGTCACGGCATCATAAAGCAGGTTGGTCTTGAGGGACAGGATGGTTTTCGTGTCGCTCGTGCGCTCAATGACGGTGGTTGTGTCGGCCGTCTCTTCCTGCGGTGTGGGCAGAGGCAGCGTGTCTATGGGCAGTGGCTTGATGGTGTCTGCAGGAACGGCGGGTTGGGGCAGGGCTTGTTTCACGGTGTCCTTCCTGAAGTGCCATACATAGGTCCATGTGGCGTAGCGCAGGTGTGGCATGATGTGCGTGCGCAGATACTGCCATGTGCGTCCGCCATCGAGCGCCTTGAGACGCGCTTTCTTTTGTCCGTCACCGACAGGGCTTTCCAAAATGCCTATTACGCGGTTGCGGTCGCGTCGGTGGTAACGGCTTTTGACTTCACGGAGCAGTCCTTCCCAGTTTTCGGCCGTTGGGCTTATATATATAGGTATGTCGTTCTGACGCGCATTGTCGAAAATATGTTCCAGAATGTATTTTCGTGCCGTTTCGCCGCGACCTGCCGAAAGCCGCTTGTTAAAGGCATAGGTTCCTTCGGGCGAGGCATACGAAAAGATGACGAGGCTGTCTATATGGAGTGTGTCGGCGCAAAACCTGCGTATGCGTTCAAGGTTTTCACTGTTGTCCATATAGTTTTCACGGATGTCAATTTTGCTGACGGGATAGTAAATGCGGAAGCTGTCTTTCCTGACACTGTCGGGAATCATTGCCGGAATGCCTGTGTCTGCCTGTGCCTTTTCGGGCAAAAGCGCTAAACACGTCAACAGAAACACAAATATGGCTTTTAGCATGGCTATATCCGCAAATATTCGGGGAATACTCCTAAAATGTTCCCTTTGTTAAAATAGTTGTTTGGTTAAATGAAATGTTTTCTTAATCCCGCTGCAAAAGTAAATGTAAAGGCTGAAATTTACCCCCCCCCGATAGTTAAAATAAGCAAACATCAAAGTTCTTCCGCCTTCATAAGCGTGTTTGAAGCGGCAAGGCGCGATTTTGCCATCTGCCATGCCTTATTTTGGAAAATTGCGCCGGGGAGACGAGCGATGGGCTCAGCCGCCGAAAACGTGGGCAGGGATTTTAAAGGGCGGGGCGGCAAATGAAAAATGGAAGGCCGGCTTTCCGCCCTGCTAAATAGCGGCTTTTTTGCTGCTCGTTATAAGGCTTGTTTTCTGTGGTTATTCCGATGTCCCAATCGGAATAAACCTTTCCATATATCTTTGAAAAGCAATAATAATATTTTTGAGCTGTTCTTGTATTGTGAAGCATAAAAGCCTTCGCGTTGCATGGATACGTGATGGCTTTTATGTTTTTATGCCGGCTGGTGTATCAGCTGATCGGTGTAATAAGTCCTACGCTGCAACCGAGGGCGGCAGCTATGCGGTAGAAGGTGGAAACTTTCGGTTCTATCTGTCCGCTTTCGATGCGCGTTATATAGGCGCGGTCTGTGCCTAACCTCCGCGCTAATTCAGCTTTGCTGATCTTGGCTCTCTTTCGTGCTTCCTCAATTATCGCACCCGTATAGAATGTATAGGCGCGTTCTTCCGCTTCGGTCCGTTCCGGTGTTCCTTCCTTGCCAAAGCGTTCATCTATCAATGCATCAATGTCGTAGATATCCTTTTTGATCTCTTTTGCTTGCATAGTATTCTTCTTTTAGTTTTAATGCCTTCTTTATCTCGTTCGCCGGTGTCTTCTGTGTCTTCTTTTGAAAGCCGTTGAATAGTACTACAATCTTGTTGCCATCAAATATGAAGAAAATGCGGTATATGTTGCTGCTGTACCCTATCCGTACTTCAAAAAGCCCGTCGCGTATTGCCTTTATAAACGTTGTCGGCAGGCGGTCTTGTGTGCGTAGCAGCATCAGAACGTACAATACCTTATCTTGTGTTCCCTTGTCAAGCCCGGCAAAAAAAGGTGTTGAAGTAATCCTTGTATGCTATTATTTTCCTTTTCATCGGTTTTGTTCTTTTGACGCAGGCAAAGGTACCAAATGTTGTAATGCTATACAACAAAATGGCCGATTATTTTAGTCTGAATAGTTATGTTTAGGCATGTTTGTTCCTTTTTATCGTGCTATTTTGCGTCCATGCGGTTATGCTTGGTGCTTTTGTCACGCTTTTAAAAAATGGAAGGCCGGGTGTTGGCGGCATATGGGTTTAAATGCGTATTTTTGCAGCCATAAGAAAAAGAATAGGGGTGTGAAAGTGGATTTCGAAAGTGAGTTGAACGAGTCGCAGCTCCGTGCGGTGGAATATTGCGAGGGGCCTTCGCTGGTGATAGCCGGCGCTGGCTCGGGCAAGACGCGCGTATTGACCTATAAGATTGCCTATCTGATGCAGGAAAAGGGGCTGGCGCCATGGAGCATCCTGGCTTTGACGTTTACCAACAAGGCTGCCCGCGAAATGAAGGAGCGCATAGCCGGACTGGTGGGCGAGGCCAAGGCCTCTGCATTGTGGATGGGCACGTTTCACTCGCTGTTCAGCCGCATGCTGCGCCGGGAGGCGGCTTTGACGGGCTTCACGCCTAATTTTACCATCTATCAGCCGGCCGACTCGAAGAGCCTGGTCAAGGAAATGGTCAAGGAGATGCACTTAGACGATAAAGTCTATAAACCAGCCTCGGTGTGCGCCCGCATCTCGGAGGCCAAGAATGCCCTGGTGATGCCCGAGGCCTATGCCGGCGACCCTTCGACCTATAAGCGCGACGCGGAGGCCGGACTGCCCATGACGGGCACTCTCTATAAGGAGTATGCCCGGCGCATGAGGCGCGCCAACGCCATGGATTTCGATGATTTGCTGCTCAATACCTATCTGCTCTTTGTGAACCACCCCGAGACGTGCCGCAAATATGCCGAAAGGTTTTCGTATATCCTGGTGGATGAATATCAGGACACCAACTTTGCCCAGTTTCGCATATTGCAGTTGCTGGCGCAGGCCACCGGGCGCATCTGCGTGGTGGGCGACGATGCACAGAGCATCTACAGTTTTCGTGGAGCAAGGATCGACAACATATTGCAGTTTACCGACCTCTACAAGGGGGCGCGGCTCTTCAAGCTGGAACAGAACTACCGCTCCACGCAAACCATCGTTGAGGCGGCCAACAGCTTGATTTCGTATAACAAACGGCAGATCAGGAAGCAGGTGTTCAGCAAAAACGATGAGGGCAGTCCGCTGTTGCTCAACATTGCCTACAGTGATGTGGAAGAGGGCGAGATAGTGTGCAACCGCATCGTGCGGCTGCACCGCGATGAGGGAGTGCCCTACGGGCAGATGGCCGTGCTCTATCGCACCAACGCCCAAAGCCGCATTTTCGAGGAAGGCCTGCGAGGGCGCTCGGTGCCTTATCGCATCTATGGCGGGCAGTCGTTTTATGACCAGAAGGAGATTCGCGACGTGCTGGCCTATTTTCGTCTCGCGGTCAACCCGAACGACGAGGAGGCGCTGAAACGCATCATCAATGTGCCCAAGCGCGGCATCGGCACTACCACCGTGGGACGGATTATACAGTGTGCCCATGAAAACGGGTGGGGCATAGGTGACGTTGTGGCCGATGCCCGGAAATATGTGCCCTCGCTGAGCGCTGCCACGCTGAAGAAGATTGAAGGGTTTCACCACATGATGGCGGGCTTCACGGAGAGCCTTGCCAAGGATGACGCCTATACGCTGGGCGAGAGGATTCTGAAAGAAAGCGGCATCTGGCGCGAGGCTTATCGGCAGAACGATGCCGAGAGTCGGGAGGTGCAAAACAATCTGTCAGAGCTGCTCAACGGCATCAATACGTTTGTGGAGATGCAGCGCGAGAGCGGTGAGGAGAGCCGCCTGTTGCTGACCGACTATCTGAGCGAAGTGTCGCTGCTTTCTGACCAGGACAGCGACGACGGCGACGCTGACGACCGTGTGACGCTGATGACCGTCCATGCCGCCAAGGGATTGGAATTTGATGCCGTGTTTGTGGTGGGAATGGAGGAAAACCTTTTTCCGAACGCCATGAGCATGCATTCGGAACGCCAGTTGGAGGAAGAGCGCAGGCTGTTTTATGTGGCCCTTACGCGTGCCCGGCGATATTGCTGCCTGAGTGCGTCGAAGTCGAGGTTCAAATATGGCAAGATGGAGTTTTGCGAACCCAGTTCGTTCCTTTACGAGATAGATCGCCGCTATCTGCGGATGGAAAGCGGTCGCTCCACGGCCCGCCGTGACGACGAGCGCGAGGCGCAACCCACCGCGAGCGGAGCCGCCATAGGGGTGCAACGCCGCTTGAAGCCCGTAGGTCGGGCCGAAGCAACGGCCGGTGACGAACAGCACGAGCAGGCGATGGTTGACGGCCGCCTATTGCGCGTGGGCGACAGGGTGGAACACGAACGCTTCGGGCAAGGCACCATTGCCGCCCTGGAAGGCGAAGAGGGCAACATGAAAGCATTGATTGATTTTGATAACAGCGGCAAAAAGAAGCTGTTGCTGAAATATGCGAAAGTAAAGGTTATAAAATAATCAGGAATCAGGAAAAACATGAGAAAGAAAAAACCGCTGCCTATATTGGAAAACGTCGAAATAACCGGTTTTGCCGCCGAAGGAAAAGCCGTGGCCCGTGTCAACGACATGGTGGTGTTTGTGCCCTATGCCGCACCGGGCGATGTGGTGGACCTGCAGGTGGTGCGCAAGAAACACAGCTATTGCGAGGCAAAAATTATCGGATTCCATCGCTATTCCGACGAACGGGTAACTCCGATGTGCCCGCATTTCGGGGTGTGCGGCGGATGCAAATGGCAACATTTGCGCTATGACCGCCAAACGGCCTATAAGCAGCAGCAGGTGGCAGACACCCTGAAACGCATAGGGCGGATTGAACTGCCAGAGATAACACCCATCGTGGGAGCCGAAAAGACGGAATATTATCGCAACAAAATAGAATTCAGCTTCAGCAACAAACGTTGGCTGACACAGGACGAGGTGGATCGGGAGGTGAAGTATGACCAGATGAACGGTGTGGGATTTCACATACCCGGAGCGTTCGACAAGGTGCTCGACATTGAGGACTGCCATTTGATGGAGCCGTTTCAGAACAAGGTGCGCAACGGGGTGCGCGCCTTTGCGCTGCAAAACGGAATGGCGTTTTTTGACCTGCGGCTTCAAAGGGGCGTATTGCGCGACATGATGTTTCGCACGTCCAATTCGGGCGAGAAAATGTTGGTGTTCCAGTTTTATATGACATCGGCTCACGAGCGCGAACAAAGCAGGATGGTGATGGATTATGTGGACCGCACTTTTCCGGAAATCACAACCATAGTGTGGGTGAACAATCTCAAATGCAATGACACGCTTCAGGATTTGCCGCTGAACATCTACAAGGGCAGCGGTTATGTATATGAACTGATGGAAAACCTAAAGTTTAAGGTGGGGCCGAAAAGCTTTTACCAGACCAACAACGACCAGGCCTACGAACTTTACAAGATAGTGCGCAGCTATTGCGGCCTTACGGGCAACGAACTGGTGTATGACCTGTATACCGGTACGGGAACGATTGCCAACTTTGTGGCAGCAGGGGCGCGGCGCGTCATAGGCATCGAATATGTGCCCGATGCCATTGAAGACGCCAAGGTGAACGCGCGCATCAACGGCATAGATAACGCCGAATTTATAGCTGGAGATATGAAAGATGTTCTCGATGAAGCGTTTATCAATGCCAACGGTCGCCCTGATGTGATCATTACCGATCCGCCCCGTGCCGGCATGCATCCCGATGTGGTCGAGACCATACTTTATGCCGCCCCCAAAAGAATAGTCTATGTGAGTTGCAATCCGGCCACCCAGGCACGCGACCTGGCGGCATTGGACAAGGATTATGAAGTGAAGGCCTATTGTCCGGTGGATATGTTTCCGCATACGCAGCATGTCGAAAACGTGGTGATGATGGAGGCTCGCAACCATGACGCCGCTCAGCTATAGCGCCACCCTGTCGGGGATGCTCCGGCAATATGCCGAAGCCCGAAATTGGGAAGGCCTGAAACGCTATCTGGCCATGCTGAGCCATTCGCAGTTTCGCGCGGCCGGCAACCTGCTGAGCGAAGAAACTCTGCCGGCTCTTTCGGGCAATGACTTCTGGGAATGCTTCCTGTGTATTGTGCCTACGCATACAAAAGCCTATCTCACAACGTTTCTGAAGGCGGCAAAGCGGCTTTACAGTGACAAACGCCTGGAAATAGACAATGAAAGCTTTGAAAAATTCGGGCGGTGGGTGCACGGGCAAGAGAGAACCATTGACGAGAAAAAAACAGTCGAAGCATTGCTTCCCATAGTCCGTACACCCGGAGAGGTGAACCTGCTGTTTGAAATATTCGGGGTAGAAGACATCCGGAAAAAAGTGGCCTATCTGATGCCATGCGACGGCGTGACTACCTATTACGCGCTTTTTCAATGCTTCAGGCATCTGGATCATTATCCGGAACTGCTTTCGGCATATTGCAACCGGTTGATGGCCAAAGGCGACGACAGAGCTTTCAACCTGGTGAGCATCATGAAATGCTATTTCGGCCTGCCCTCGGTAAAGGGGCATTTCTCGTTGAAACTGAGTGCTTACGAATTGTCGCGCTTAGACGCTTCTTTTGAAGATTTCAAGAGCATCATCTGCCGCATATGAGCCCGGCGACGACGCCGACGGCTAAAAAACAGTGCGGAAGGCCGCAGGGTAGGGCGTTTCGAATCTTAAAATCTGCCCTGTCACAGGATGTTCGAAATCGAGGCGGAAAGCATGAAGCCCCAAGCGGCCGATGGGGTTGTCGTCCTCGAAACCGTATTTCAAATCGCCCACAACGGGATGACGCAAGTCCTGCATATGAACACGTATCTGGTTTTTACGACCGGTTTCAAGGCTCAGTTCCACCAGCGAATAGCGCTCGGATGTGCGTACTGTATGGAAATGTGTGACAGCATATTTACCCCCGTTATCGAAAGGACTGCTGTAGGTGAAATAATACTTGTCGTCTTTTAGCCAGCTACGCATCGTGCCGTCGGTCTGCTGCATCTTTCCACTAACCAAGGCCACGTAGCGACGGTCTTTGATAAGCTCTTGCCAACTGTTGACAAACAGTTGTTGCACCTCAGTCGATTTGGCAAAAATCATGAGGCCGGAAGTTTCGCGGTCAAGGCGGTGAACAACGTGCGCCGTGCAATGCTGGCGGGAATGCCTGAAGTAATTGTCGAGAATGGACTTGACACAGAAAGAATGATGGTCGCTTTGCATGGAAAGTATGCCGGGATTCTTGTCGATAACAACCAGCCAACGATCTTCGTAAACCAGAGAAATATAAGGATTGTCGGGGAAAACATTGCTCATCGACTTCACCATCTCGACACGCATGCCGGGATGCAAAACGAAGTCGAACTGACTGATGCGTTTGCCGTTGACGGCGAAAAGCTTTTTGGACAGAAAACTCTTGATTTTGTTGCGGCTCAAGTCTTTGATGTTGGCATTCAGAAACTCAAGCAACTGAATGTCCTCGTTAACTTGCAGTGTTTTTAAAACCGATTGACGGTTTCGTGCGTTTTGTTGAACCATTGATTTCGATGGGCTTTGGAAAATAGGCCGATGGCCGTTGTTGCATATTAGGTGCAAAGTTAAAGCAATCAGGTCAGATTTCAAACATTTCACATAGAATCTCAATATCTTTTCGCGGCTTGTCAAAAGAAATCGAAACACAGAATGTTATCATGATTATGTTTAATTGGAGTAATGCAAATCCAAATAAAAAGAAAGGGAGGCCTGAAAAGAAGATGGATTTTCGTAAATTTGCATGGCAACCCAGTTACAGACAAGTATCAAACGTTTTAGTTATATAGTAAGAATATTAGTGGCCGTTTTAGCCGGCCTCTATTTGGCTTTGATGGTGCTTTTCAACTTGCCTCAAGTGAGAAGTTACTTGTCGGAAACCATTTCGGCAGAACTTTCGCGCAAGTTGGGAACTTCGTTTCGCGTCGGTGATGTTCATGTGGCATCGTTCAATCGAATCGATTTGAAGGACGTTTGTCTGTTGGACAATCAAAATGATAGCTTGTTTAAATCGAAACGTGTCAGTGCACAATTCAATTTTTCCGATTTACTGCACAGAAAGCAAATCATTATAAACCATTTAGACTTGTTTGACACCTTTTGCAAAATCTACAGGCCGGATGAAAAAACGGCTTGCAATTATCAATTTGTCATTGACAGTCTGTCATCACCGTCAAGCGATTCGAAAGGCAAAATAGAACTTTTGATTCGCACGCTGATGGTTCGCAATTTGAACTTGCGATATGATTGCCTTGACAAGAAACGCATTTACGATCAATTAGATCCCAATCATTTGAATCTTACCAAGGTGGATGCCGATATGCGCATCAACAAAGTGGCAAAAGATACGTTGAATGTGCGTTTGCGCAACATATGTCTGAAGGAGCAATGCGGATTGGATATCAAACGATTGGCCTTTAACTTCGTTGCAGGGCCGTCGGAAACGAATATACATAACTTCTCTCTGAAACTTCCCTACTCTTTTGTAGAGATAAAGCAGGTGCATGCAGTGAATGAAGGACGCAATAAAAAACTGGATTTCAGGCACAACAGGTTCAGTGACGTAGAAATTAAAGGCGAATGGGTGCCTTCTGAACTGGCATTCCTTTATAAACCGTTGAAGGCGTTTGGCGATACGAAATATAAGCTTTCGGCGAGAGTGAACAAGGAAGGACCGACAGTTAGTGTGGCTTCGAATCTGAATACCGTCGGATGTGATGACTTGTCGCTGCAAGCTTCTGCCGTTTTTGACATAGACAAATGGCTGAAAAAGAGAGCAAACATCAAAGCAGACATACATCAATTATATATAAGTAGCAATCATATCAAACAATGGATGGCTGTGGTCAACTCCCGGGCGGTTGCTCCCGAAGTGATTGACCGGTTGAAGTTTGTTTCGCACCAAGGAACTTTCTTCTTGAACAATAAAAAGTTGGTTTGCAAGGGTACTACATCAACGCATATAGGCGCATTGAAAGAATCCATCAGTTATGATAACAGCCATTTGCAAGCAAAAGTCGAGGCTCACGGCTTTGATATAGGTATGTTACTCAATGTAAAGCCGCAATTAGGCCAGATAAGCGGAAGCATAGAAGCCACCGGAAAATTGAAGCCTTCCTGTAGCTTGAATTTCCGTTCTCATATCAATCGGTTGGCATTGAATCATCATGTGTTCGGCAAGATACATCTGAACGGAACCTATACTCCGCAATTTCTTGACGCAAAATTGAATGTGTCAGATGTCGGTCTGGATATGGATTTACAGGGAAAATATGCTTTCGGTTCTGCCAATCAGTTGAATGCCCAGGCAGATATCCGGCAATTGAATCCGAAAGTGTTCGGGCTGGATAAATATTTCTCCGGCAACTCGGTTTCGGCAAAAATATTCGCCGATGTGCAGGGACAGTCCCCTACTCTTGTCGGAACTGCGAGCATCCGTCGGTTTAAGATGCATGAGAACGGCCGAGAATATGGCTTCGACAGTCTTCTTGTGACTTCGCGTGCCCGTAACGGACTGTTGGCCACACGCGTTCAAAGTGATATGTTGGAAATAGAAACAACAGGGAATGTGGCTTTTACGGATATACCTGCCGAGTTTTACCGGATGATAAAAAATGAAATGCACATGTTGCCTGAGCTTTTCCCCTCGAATAAGAAACGTGGCGAATACGCCTACTTTGACATGCGCCTTAAAAAGACGGCATTTCTGGAACATTTGTTCAAACTGCCGGTTCGTTTTGAAGAGATGCCCCACTTTTCCGGTTATTTCAACCAGGCTGAAGACAAGTTGAAGTTTTCGGCGTTTATTCCTACTTTTTATATGAATGACAGCCGGTACAAAGATGGTAGCATATACATAACTAATGATGGTGATTCGCTTCATTTTCTGGGACATATCACCAAACAATTCAACAAGGAAGATGTTGAGTTTGTTCTTGAAACCCGTTCTTTTGGCAGCAGTGTGTTGTCTGAATTGAAATGGAAGGCTCTTCGCAACAACAGCACACATGGTTCTTTAAAAGCAAAATCGACGTTTTCAAGCGATGAGGCCGGCAATTATACCCATATAGAATTCTACCCGTCGGAGATTTATGTACATGATTCCTTGTGGCAGGTTTCACCATCGGCTTTCGATATAAGGAAGGGCGACTACCAAATCAGGAATTTCAAAATTGGCAGGAACAACCAATACATAACGCTCAACAGCACGGCCAACGGGCTTGGAGGAAAAGGACTTGAAGCCGATTTGAAAGGCATAGACTTGGGTTATGTTTTTGATATCCTCAATTTTCATCCTGTTGAGCTTACCGGCATTGCTTCCGGCAGAATACTTACGGGCGATATGGCAGCCAATAAGGACGTAAGGGCCGATCTTGTTGTCGATGGCTTTCGTTTCAACACGGGCGATATGGGAAAGCTGCAGCTTGCAGGTCTATGGAATAATGAAGAGGGAAAGATTCACCTCGATGCAAAATCGCGTCAGGCCGATGACGATTCAACCCTTATCAAAGGCTATGTAGATATCAGCAATAATGAAATAGATTTGCGCTTTAATTCGGTAAGAACCAATCTGGGATTTCTCAATTGGTATCTGTCGAGCATTTTTGCCGATTTGGACGGTCGCACAAGCGGCTATTTGCGTTTGTTTGGCCCGCTGAGCAGCATGGATTTTGAAGGCAGAGAGAAAATCGATTATCTGACATTGACTCCACGTGTGCTTAATACAACCTATCACATCACCAACGACAGCATTATATTCAGTCCGGGTAAAATACATTTCAAGAATATGACGCTGAAAGATACCAAAGGAAGCAGCGGACATATAAACGGGGATGTGATGCATCGCAAGTTGCATAACTTTAGGTTTGATATTGGTATTGATGCCGACAATCTCCTTGTCTATGATTGGAACGACCGCGAAACCGATACTTTTTGGGGCACGGTAATGGCCGACGGAACTTGCCGCCTGTCTGGGTCGACCGACGAGTTGCATGTCAACCTCGATATGACGCCACGCGCGGGTTCTACATTTGTTTATGACAGTTCAAGCCCCGGCGGAAATGGTGATAATAAGGAATTTATTCACTTTGTGACACCCGGCGAGCAGGCAAGCGTGATGAGCGATGAAAAGCACAATGACAAGGATAATGAAAACAAGCGCAATCAGGGCGACAAAGATTCGTCGGCAGACATTTTCCTTGACTTTAATATCAATGCCACTCCCGATGCTTCGCTTGTCATATTGACCGATAACAAGACCGGTGACCGTATGTCGCTGAATGGAAGCGGCCCTCTCCATATCAATTATTACAACAAAGGGAAGTTTTCCATTTTCGGCACGTATACGCTCGACAAAGGCCTTTATCGCATAACGATACGCGATATTATCCATAAGGCCTTTACCATGCAAAAAGGTGGCACCATACGCTTTAATGGGTCTCCTATGGATGGCGATCTCAACCTGAAAGGCATCTATACCATCAATTCCGTATCGCTTGGCGATCTGAACCTTGGCAACCTCAACAACAGCAGCTCGGCCAATGTTGACTGCATCGTGCTTTTTAAGGGTAAGTGCGGCGAACCGCAGGTCTCGTTCGATTTAGACATTCCTAATGTCAACGAAGATGAAAAGCAGATGGTGCGCAACATGATTTCGTCGCAGGGCGACATGAATATGCAGATTATCTATTTGCTCAGCATCGGACGCTTTTTTACCTACGATTATGCCAACTTCAACGGAGGCACACAAAATCAGTCTACGGTAGCCATGCAGTCATTACTGGCCAGTACGTTGAGCGAACAGTTTAACTCCATGTTGTCAAATGCATTGCACATCAGCAACTGGAAGTTCGGAACAAGCATTGCTACCGGGCGTATGGGATGGAGCGATATGGAGGTTGAGGGCTTGCTTTCGGGCAGTCTGCTCGACAATCGTGTGCTTATCAACGGCAACTTCGGTTATCGTGACCAACCCACCTACTCTAACAATTTTGTCGGAGATTTCAATATTCGTTGGCTTCTTACCAAGTCGGGAATCATCAGCCTCAAGGCTTACAGCGAGACGAATGACCGCTATTTTACCAAGACTTCATTGACCACCAATGGCGTCGGCTTGCTTTTCCAAAAGGATTTCGATACGCTTCGCGACTTCTTTAAGATTGGGAAGAAAAAGAAATAAGAAAAGCCTGCTGCTTGCAGGCTTTTCTTTTTGCGGAAAGTGAGGGATTCAAACCCCCGGTACGGACAAAGCCGTACAGCGGATTTCGAGTCCGCCCCGATCGATCACTCCGGCAACTTTCCGATTGTGCGTGCAAAAGTACAAAACTTTTTTGGATTGCACGCACGGTTATGTCTTTTTTCGTTAGTCAAGTTTATGGATCACCAGTCCGCTGCGAAGTTTCGGTTCAAACCATGTTGCTTTGGGCGGCATGATTTTTCCGCTGTCGGCTATGTCCATGATTTGTTGCATCGTTACGGGATAGAGTGCCAATGCCATTTTCATTTCACCTGAATCGACGCGGCGTTTCAGCTCGTTGAGACCGCGCAAGCCGCCTACGAAATCGATGCGTTTGTCTGTGCGCAAATCTTTAATACCGAGCAGTTCGTTCAGTATGAGCCGTGACGATATGTCGACATCGAGAACGCCTATCGGATCCTGGTTGTTGTAGGTTCCGTCTTTGGCGTTCAGCTTATACCAATGTCCGCCAAGATACATGGAAAATTCATGGAGTTGCTGCGGTTTGTAGATTTCCGTGCCCATATCGGTTACTACGAAGTTTTTGCCCAAGGCAGTAAGGAATTGTTCCGGTGTCATCCCGTTTAAGTCCTTTACTACGCGGTTGTAGTCCAGGATGGTGAGTTGGCTGGCCGGAAAGCACACAGCCATGAAGTAGTTGTATTCTTCCTTGCCTGTGGTGGCAGGATTGTTTTTTGCTTTTTCGGCTCCTACGAGGGCTGCTGCGGCCGAGCGGTGGTGACCATCGGCAATATAGAGCGAAGGAATCTTTGAAAAGGCTTCGGTGATAGTCTTTATGTCTGCGTCATCTGTGATTACCCAGAACTGGTGGCGGAAGCCGTCGATCGGGGCGATGAAATCGTATTCGGGTTTGCCGGCGGCATAGCGGTTGATGATGGAAGCCAGTGTCGGGTTGTCGGGATAGGCAAAGAATACGGGTTCCATGTTGGCATTGCAGATGCGCACATGTTTCATGCGGTCTTCTTCTTTGTCCTTGCGTGTCAGTTCGTGTTTCTTTATCACGCCGTTCAGATAGTCTTTCACGGCGGCGCATACAACAAGCCCGTATTGTGTCTTTCCGTTCATGGTTTGCGCATACAGGTAATAGTTCTCTTTGTTGTCCTGTATGAGCCATCCGTTTTTCTGGAAGAGCGCAAACTGTTGTGCGGCACTTTCGTAGACGCGCGGATCATATTCGCTTGTGCCTTTGGGAAAGTTGATTTCGGGTTTGATGATATGGTAGAGCGACATTTCGTTGTTGCCGGCTTCCTGGCGTGCTTCTTCCGAGTCGAGCACGTCGTAGGGGCGGCTTTCTACCTTTTCAACGAGATTTTTTGGTGGGCGTAAGCCCTTGAAAGGTTTTACAATGGCCATGGTGGTAGGTGTAATAATAAAAGGGCTGAAAGCTATGGTTCCGACAGTCGGATTGTTTTCAGCCCTTTTGTTTGTGTGGTTTTTGATTATTTATTGACTTGGAATTTCGTGATTCCGTCTTCTAAGAACCCGACTATTTGGTTGGCAGCTGCTATGCCTGCATTAATATTGGCTTCGGCTGTTTGTGCGCCCATCTTTTTGGGTGTGGCAAAATAGCGGCCCGGGAATTTCGTGGCAAAGTTGCTGTCGGCATCGGGCTTGATGTCGGTCACGAATTTCAAGTCGTCGCGTTCCTCCATCACTTTGATGAGTTCTGCTTCGTCGATGATTTCCTTGCGTGCGGTGTTCAATAGTATCGCGTTCTTCTTCATGGAGCCTACCAATTCGGCGTTGATGCTGTTGATGGTTTCGGGCGTAGCCGGGATATGAAGACTTACGATATCGCTTGTACGGAACAATTCGCCTTGTGTTTCAATCGATTTCACATCGGCAGCTTCGATGGCTTCGGCCGGACAATAGGCATCGAAAGCCTGTACTTTCATGCCGAAGCCTTTGGCTATGCGTGCCACGTTGCGGCCTACATTTCCGAATGCCAGCAGTCCGAGAGTTTTGCCTTTCAGCTCTGTGCCCGATTTGCCGTTAAAGAAGTTGCGCACCGTATAGACCAAAAGCCCCATCACCAGCTCGGCAACGGCATTGGCGTTTTGTCCGGGTGTGTTCATGGCTACAACATTGTGGGCGGTTGCTGCTTGCAAGTCGATATTGTCATAGCCAGCACCGGCGCGTACAACTATTTTCAAGTTTTTGGCGGCGTTGAAAACTTCTTCATCGATTTTATCGCTGCGAATAATCAGGGCATCGACGTCTGCCACTGCGTCCAGGAGCTGTTGCTTTTCGGTATATTTCTCAAGCAGGACGAGCTCGTAGCCGGCTTTGTCGAGAACTTCGCGGATGCCGGTAATGGCAACGGGTGCAAATGGTTTTTCTGTTGCAACAAGTACTTTCATTATCGTTTTTGTTTAGTGTTTAGCCTCGAATTCTTTCATGCATTCTACCAATGCACGTACGCCCTCTTCCGACATGGCGTTGTAGCAGGATGCGCGGAAACCGCCTACCGAACGGTGGCCTTTTACGCCGACCATGCCTCTTTCTGTGGCCAATGCCATGAATTCGCTTTCCAGGTCTTTGTAGTCATCGTTCATCACGAAGCAAATGTTCATGCGCGAACGGTCTTCTGTCTCGACTGTTCCGCGGAACATCTTGTTGCGGTCTATTTCATCGTAAAGGATGTTTGAACGGAGTTCGGCGCGGCGTTCCATTTCTTTTACTCCGCCTTGGGCTTTCACCCAACGAAGGTTCATCAATGCTGTATAGATGGGAACAACGGGAGGCGTATTGAACATGCTGCCCTTTTCAATGTGGGTCTTGTAGTTCAGCATGGTGGGTATCTGGCGCGATACTTTGTCGACTGCATCTTTGCGGATGATGACAAATGTGACACCGGCCATTGAAAGGTTCTTTTGGGCTCCTCCATAGATGGCCAGATACTTGCTCACATCGACCGGGCGCGAAAGGATGTCTGACGACATGTCGGCTACCAACATGACCGGGCTGTCGGGATCCTTGCGAATCTCTGTGCCGAATATGGTATTGTTGGATGTGTAGTGGAAATAGTCAACATCGGCTGGTACGGTGTAGTTCTTGGGAATATAGGTATAGTTCTTGTCGGCTGACGATGCCACCTCTACCACTTCACCGAAGAGCTTGGCTTCCTTGATGGCCTTTTTGGCCCATGTACCGGTGTTGAGATAGGCGGCCTTTTTCTCCAGAAAGTTGTAGGGCACCATACAGAATTGAAGGCTGGCACCACCGCCAAGAAACAATACGGTATAGTCTTCGGGTATGTCAAGCAATTCCTTGAACAGGGCTTCTGCCTCGTCTACTACGGGCTGGAAATCTTTGGCACGATGGCTTATCTCCATCAATGAAAGTCCTGAACCATTGAAATCCAGGCATGCTTGTGCCGTCTGCTCTATAACTTCGCGGGGCAGTATAGAGGGACCCGCATTAAAATTGTATTTTTTCATATTGAATCAATGAATATATTGTGTCTGTTTATGGGCGAAGTTAGCTAAAAATAAGTGTTTAAGATTGAGAAATAGCCGGTTTGTTCAAAGCAGGGTCTTTATTTTTGTGTTTTTTTGTCGTTCAGAACAATCGTTCGAGACAAATTGCCATATACACTATACGTTTAATGTTGCTAAACATTCGCTTGCTAACTGAAACAGATTCAAACTATCCATGATATGGCGTAAATCTTTTTCATAGATAGATTTTGCAGTATCAGCCAAAAGCCTTAATTTTGCACTCGGTTTCGGTTCCGTAGCTCAGTTGGATTAGAGCAACGCCCTTCTAAGGCGTGGGTCTTGGGTTCGAATCCCAACGGAATCACCATAAAAGGATGCCACATGGCATCCTTTTATGATTTCCGGCAGAGAATGATTTTTCGTCAAAACAGATTTTGGAATTGTCACATTGTATCCGCGAAATCCCAATATTGTATCTGAGAGGCTCCCGGATTGTATTTGAGAAGTCCTCGGATTGTATCCGAGAGGCTCCTATGTTGTATCTGAGAAGCTCCCGGGTTGTATCTGAGAAGCTCCCGGGTTGTATCTGAGAAACCATTATTTACTATTCCGGACGTTTCTGTATTGTATTCGGAAAGTTGCCTTATACTATACGCGCAACTCTTGTTCAGTAGTTAGGGATGCCGTAGTCCGCAGGTGTGTAGCTTTTTCCTTTGTCGGGTGTTCCCATAAAGTTGCCGCTGCCGGTCAAGTCTGTTATTTCGGGATAGAAAACCGCTTTCTTGGAAGGTTTGAAAAGAACGATGCAATAGCCTTCTTTCTCAATGAGTTTGAAGTGAATGTTTGCTGCCTTTCTTGATTGTTTCTTGTAGTTGTAGTCCAACGATTTTCCATCGAAATTTACATTAAGTCCATAAGCCGTATCCGAATTGAAGGTTATAAGCAGCCTGTTGCTTGAATAACCCGGTGCGATGGCTCCCAGTGTATACCATTTCTCATCATACTCCGCAGGCTTGTTCCGCAATACGTCGTGGGTCTGTCCTCGCATGCGCATCATAAGCGAAGGGCATATCGGGCTGAGATTGCGTGCCCTTCTGATGGTGGCGTTGACAAAGGTAAGATTGCGCTCTGTGTCTTGGAGAATGATACGGGGTGAAAGGTCGAATATCTTGTAGCCGGGATTCCTTGCTTCAATGACAGGATTGGAGATTTTTGCCTGGAACTTTTTTGTGTCGTTGCGCTTTTCTTTATAAATGAACGCTGTCCCAAAGTTGTCGCGATAGGAATAGTAAATGCACTTGTCCATCACAATTGCCGGATTGTAGCTGCCGGCAATGACTACTGATTTGTCTACCGTGTCAAAGTAGACTTCGTTGAGCAGAAAAAAACCGCCTGTTTCGAAACGTATGCCTTGTGTGCCTGCAAAGACGCCTTCTGCTCCGTTGGTCTTTCCACCTGTGGTATACATCGAAAGGATGTGCACATTGTTGATGATGTGTCCGGCCGATTTGGTAAGGATGCCATATTTTGTGGCATATATAAACGTGTTTGATATTTTGCAGTCGCAGCATTTCTTGTCGATATAGATGCCATAGCTTTCTTCGGCCGATGAAAAGCCGTGTATGGTTACATTGTCTATTTTCGTGTCACTGCTGCTTGTGCCGTTTTCGTCGGTCACTTCAATGCGGATATGTGTCTTGTGTCCTTTCACAACACTGAGGTTGCGCAGTTGCACCATTTGTTTCAAACCGTTGAGCAAGATGCCGTTGTCTGCATTTTCGCAATCGAACACACCGCCTTCGATGTATGAAAAACGCCGATGGCTCCGGTCGGTTATTTTCATCTCGCTATACCCTACCTTGAGCAACGCTTCCAGATGGCTGTCGCTTTTGACTACGGCACTTTTATCCAACAGCAGGTTTACATTTTTGACATAATCAAGGGGTAGTATGATAGGTTCGGTCAGGTTGTAGCAGCCGGCAGGAAAATAGACGGTCTTCCCATAGCTGCGCTTGATAAGTTCGTTGAGTGCCGCGCCGATGGGCGTTCCGTCATTCTTGATGTTGTGTTGCGTGACGGAGATGATATCTTCCGAACCTTGTTTGGCTGCAAAACAAATAGTTGCAGCCATAAGCATGGCTGCAACTACTATAAGTTTGAATTTCATTGTCTGGATTAATCCAATTGTGCAAGTTTGTTGTCGCTGCCCAGTACATCAACAATCTTGTGCTTGTAAAGCTCTGTCATGAGATCGCGGGCAGGTCCGCAGTACTTGCGAGGGTCAAATTCACCCGGTTTGTCATGGAATACCTTGCGTACGGCTGCTGTGAATGCCAGACGCGAGTCAGAGTCGATGTTGATTTTGCATACGGCACTCTTGGCTGCTTTGCGCAACTGATCTTCGGGTATACCCACAGCATCGGGCAATTTGCCTCCGTATTTGTTGATCATATCAACATACTCTTGTGGTACGGACGAAGAACCGTGCAGTACAATGGGGAATCCGGGCAGTTTCTTCATGATGGCGTCCAATACGTCGAATGCCAAAGGAGGAGGTACGAGGCGGCCCGTCTTCGGGTCACGTGTGCATTGCTCGGGTTTGAACTTATATGCTCCGTGGCTTGTACCGATCGAGATGGCCAAGCTGTCAACACCGGTCTTTGTTACGAAGTCGATTACTTCTTCGGGTTTCGTATAGTGCGATTCTTCAGATTGCACTTCGTCTTCAACACCGGCCAATACGCCCAGCTCGCCTTCTACGGTAACGTCGAATTGATGAGCATAGTCAACAACCTTCTTTGTGAGGGCTACATTCTCGTCATATGGCAGAGAGCTGCCGTCGATCATTACAGAGCTGAAACCGAAGTCTACACAGCTCTTGCAAAGCTCGAAGCTGTCGCCGTGATCCAGGTGAAGAACAATTTCGGGATGCTTGCAACCCAACTCTTTTGCATACTCTACAGCTCCCTGAGCCATATAGCGCAACAATGTTTGGTTGGCATAGTTGCGGGCACCTTTGGATACTTGAAGGATAACCGGGCTCTTCAGTTCGGAAGAAGCTTTGATAATTGCCTGCAACTGCTCCATGTTGTTGAAGTTGAATGCAGGAATTGCATAACCGCCTTTAATGGCTCTCTTAAACATCTCACGGGTGTTTACCAAGCCTAATGATTTGTAGTTTACCATGATATCTAAATGTTTAGTTGGTATTATCTTGTTCGCGTACAAAGTTAGTGATTTTGTTTTTATACCAAGAAGTTGTTATTGCATTATTTATCGCTTCAGGCAGGTCAAAATAATCATACTTAATATACATGTAATCATAAACCCTTATTTTGGTAAGTCCTTTTTACGAAAGTAAGTTCGCGAGAAAGTATTTGAGACATAAATCCAATAGGTTGCGGCATGAAACAAAAATCCATACTGAAAGCGTCATATATCGATAAATGATAATTTACGTGCAAGCCGAGCGTAGAGCCAAACAAAGTTTGAGCTATGCCAAGGCATTATTTCATATAAACTAACTAAAAAACGCCTTATTTCTTGCCGACAACGGCAAGAAATCTTATCTTTGTATCGGTCTTTGAATTTTATTTATGCCGATAGATATGGATTACATCTCGACAAAAGAATACGCGGAAACTCATGGTATCGCAGAGCGTACGGTGAGGAACTATTGCATTCAAGGTAAAATTGCCGGGGCAAAGATTGTCGGCAAATCATGGAATGTACCTGCCGATGCGCCTCTTCCTCAACGCAAGAATGCAAAAAACCAGATATCTCCTCTTTTGAGAGCATTGCGCGAGCAAAAAGAATCCGGAATCAAAGGTGGCATATATCATCGTACTCAAATTGATTTGACATATAATTCAAACCATATTGAAGGCAGCCGGTTGACAAAAGAGCAGACCCGCTATATATTCGAGACCAATACGATAGGAATCACGGACAACGCTGTTAAGGTGGATGACATCATCGAAACCACTAATCATTTCCGCGGCATCGACTTTATAATTGACCACGCAAAAGAACCGTTGAC
>DJPH01000014.1:0-11292 GCA_002439755.1 Prevotellaceae bacterium UBA6417
CTCTTGGCAGGAGATACAGATTTTCCAAAATCGGAGAAAAATACAGGCAAGGTGAGTCCTTATGCCGATGGATAAAGTGATGGATGAAAAGCTTCGGGGTTTTCTCCTTTGCGAGGATGAATCCCGAAGCTCTTTCAAACTTGTTTTTAGGTATGAGGAGGTGCTATTTCCGCTTGTATATGTTGCGCAGGCGGAAGAATTTCATCAGTTCGGATGCTTCTTGGTGTGTGGCTACTTCACTTTGGTGTTTGAGGTTTTCCATGACAGTATTGAGGCCTTTCTGGGCAGAAGTGATTTCTTCCTGTGTCAATCCGCGCAGGGATGATTTCAGTGTTTTTGACGCTATGTATTGTGCCTGGTCACGAATGGCCAGGCCTTCTTTGGTGATGCGGAGGTAGTTGGAACGCCAATCGACACGACTTTTGAAGCGTTCCAGGATTTTTTTCTCTTCCAATTGGTTGATGAGGCGTGTCATGGTTGTTTTGCTGAAGGAAGTGTCTTCACAAATTTGTTGTTGCGTGGCCACTTCGCGCATGGTTAAAGAGAGCAGCACGTTCCATTGCTCTGCCGAGATGGGTATTCCTGCTTTTTTGAAGTTCTCATTCAACCGGCGGTTCAGGGCCATACTGACTTTGCCGTTCATCAGTGAGAAGACCAATCTGTAGTCAATGCCTGAATCCATGATGTAAATATAGTAGAGAAAAAGTATTGGCTAATCTGTTTTGCATGCAAAGTTAGTGATTCTGTTAGCAAAACATTTGGCCGGTCACAAAAAAATAGCGAACTTTGCAGCCGCAAAATAACTTTTTAGTATAAACAATTTCAAATTCAAAGTATGAATCAGTACGAGACCGTTTTCATTTTGACTCCCGTTTTGTCTGATGAACAGATGAAGGAAGCGGTTGGGAAGTTCAAGGACTACCTTACTTCCAAAGGTGCCGAGATTCTCTATGAAGAGAATTGGGGCATGCGCAAACTGGCTTATGCCATTGAGAAGAAGTCGAGTGGCTTCTATGTCGTTTTTGGTTTTAAAGCCGACCCCGCAGTAATCAAGGGGTTTGAAGTAGCTTATCGCCGTGACGAACGCGTGCTTCGCTACATCACAGTAAGGATGGAAAAATATGCAGCTGCCTATGCTGCCAAACGTCAATCACTAAAAGCTAACAAGGAGGAATAATCATGGCGGAAGAGAAAAATTCAGAAATCAGGTATTTGACTCCACCTTCAGTGGATCTGAAGAAAAAGAAGTATTGTCGTTTCAAGAAAAGCGGTATCAAATATATTGATTATAAAGATCCCGAATTCTTGAAGAAGTTCTTGAACGAACAAGGCAAGATACTTCCCCGTCGTATTACGGGTACTTCTTTGAAATATCAACGCCGTGTGGCACAAGCTGTGAAAAGAGCGCGCCATTTGGCTTTGCTTCCATTTGTAACTGACTTGATGAAATAAAAGGAGGGATATTTATGGAAATCATATTGAAAGAAGACGTTATAGGATTAGGCTATAAGAACGACATCGTAAATGTGAAAGATGGCTATGGCCGTAATTTCTTGATCCCGACAGGTAAGGCAGTCATTGCTTCTGAACCGGCAAAGAAAGTGCTGGCTGAAAACTTGAAGCAGCGTGCGCACAAATTGGCAAAGATCAAAGAGGATGCTCAGGCATTGGCTGATAAGTTGGCTGCTATCGAGACCATTATTATTCCGATGAAAGTGAGCGCAACCGGTGTTATTTACGGTTCTGTAAATAATGTGCAAATTGCGGACAAGCTTAAGGAAAGAGGCTTTGACATAGATCGCAAGACTATTCTTGTGCATGATGTGAAACAGGTAGGTGCTTATACGGCAACTGTAAAGCTGCACAAGGAGGTTTCTGTTGAGATTCCTTTTGAAGTGGTTGCAGAAGAGGCTTAGCGAGATAATTGATGCTTCATGAGAGAAATCACACGGTGAAGCATATGTAGAATATGAGCAACGCGAGAGAGCATGGTTCTTTCGCGTTGCTTTGGTTTATTAGGGTTGAAGAAAAAAGAGGTGTTCCATGATTAAATATGCGATGCGATTGTTATTGATGGTGGTCGTGATGCTGTTTTTTACGGCTTGTGGCAAGAAACGTGTTGAGAGAAGCAGTGAACGAAAAGATACAATAGCAATCGATGTTACATTGCCGGCGAGAATAGACAGCAGCATGCAGAAGATGCATCCTCTGCATAAGACGGCCGTTTATGTGTATGACCTGACGGCCGACAAACCGATTTATGGATTTCAGGAAAAGGAGCCTATGCCGACGGCTTCGTGTATGAAGCTGCTGACGGGCATCGCAGCGCAGCATTTGCTGACGCAACGATTTACGTTTAATACGGAAATGTATGCTGACGGGAGATTGAAAGATGGCACATTCTATGGAACGATTGCTTTAAAGGATGGTCTGGATCCTCAGCTGTCGGCTCCTGATTTGCTGGAGTTTGCCAAAAGGCTGAGAAAACAAGGCGTAAAAGTAATAAAGGGCAGATTGCTGGCAGACTTGTTGCTTCCCAATGCCATACAGGCCGAAGAACATTGGTTTCCGTGGGACTTGGAAAAGTCGAGGCACGGCTTGTTCTTCCAAGGTGGTGACTATGTGCTGCGGCAAATAAAAAGACAATTCCGGGCTGCCGGTATTGCTGTTCCTGACAGTTGCGTGCAACTTGGGCGGGTTTCCAAAGGCATGAAACGGGTCTTCAGGTATAAGCGTCCGCTTCGACTTATTGTGGAACGCATGTGGAAAAACAGTTCCAATACGCAGAGTACAGGCTTGTTGTGTGCTATAGGCAACCGGTATAATCCTCAAGAGCATCCTGCACAAGCCGGGGTCGCCTATCTGCGTAAGTTCATGGCGGATGAAATACATGCAGATTCGACATTTACAATCCATGACGGGTGTGGCCTTTGTACGCATAACCGGCTTTCGCCTGAGCATCTTGTGGCTCTGTTGCGTTATGGTTACCGGCATGAGCCTATTTACCGGTGGCTGAACAGGTTGCTGCCTCTTTCCGGAGTTGATGGCACTTTGCGCTACGAGCTGACACATGCTTCGACGCGTGGTAAGGTACGTGCCAAGACAGGAACTTTGTCACATCCTTACGGCATCAGCACCTTGTCGGGCTTCTGTCCCGGGAAAAACGGACACATGTTGGCGTTTTCCATCATGAACAGTGAAATGTCTGTGCTTGATGCTCATGTTATCCAGCGGAAGTTGTGCCAGACATTTGTCAAGTAAACAAGTTGTTGGCGCGTTTCCTTTCAGCGTGCAAGCACCTTCTTCAGTCCTTTGGCTATTTGGGTATATCCTTTTTCATTCGGATGCAATCCTTCCCGGAATAATGTCGGGTCTATCTTTCCGCTGCCGTCTTTTAGTGTCAGATAAGATGTAAGGTCAACCAGGTCTGTGTGAGAGTCAAGTGGCAAAAGCTTTTCAATAAGGTCGTTTGTCCTCTTGACCTTTTCTTCATGGCCTTTGGCCGGGTATATTTTAATCACGTGCAATTGGGCTTGTGGCTGGCGCCTGCGTATGAGTCGTGCCAGCGCAACCACGCCATTGGCAATGTCTTCTTCCTTATCTCCGATGTTGTTGATGCCAATCAGCAGGCAGATGTGCTTGGGTTGGCATCCTTCCAACTCACCATGGAATATGCGCCAAAAGACATTTTCGATGCGGTCCCACCCGAATCCCATGTTCGTTACGCGGCGTTTGCCGAAAAACTTGTTCCATGTGTTGCCGCCGAATTTGTTGGAATAGGGGTGGCCGCCCCAGAAATGAGTGATGGAATTGCCTATCATCAGGATTTCAGGGTCGGTTGTGTGGTTGAGGCGTATGACTTCGTTGTGTCTTGGAAACCATTCATAGCATGCATCCCTGCGTTGGCGAATTGGAGGATAACGCTTGTCGGGGGCATCTTCGGGCAGCATTTCTCTTAGCTTCTTCTCGTAGGCTTTGGCATATTGCATGTTGCCGATGTCGTTGGGGTGTGTTCCTTCAATCATGGCATCTTCAGTAAATCCTATTTCTTTGTGGGAGAGATAGAACAGTCCCTTGATGCCTTCGGATAGCATCTGGTTGTATGCTTTGCGCAAATAGGCATCGCCTTTGCGATATTCGGCGTCGATGTCGGGGCAGAAGACGTTGTCGGGCGATCCACAGCTTTCAACCAGTAGGATAGGAGCGGTGCTTTTTTGACGCAGCTTTTTTACACCGGCAATGATGCGCTTGCAGATGTCTTCGCCTAAGTTGTAGCTGTTGGGCATAGGGTCAAAGATATATGCACGTGCATCGATTTCACTCATGGCATCGAATAGTGGCGGCTCCATGAGGGCCGACCCTGAGAAGCCTAAGTTGATGACGGGATATTCGGTCTCGCGTTGCAGGATGTTGGTCCACATCAGGCCGGGGCGCGAAGGTGATGCTCCTTGTGCAATGGAACTTCCGTAGACAACAATCGGACGTTCTGCAGACTGATGTAAAAATTGGAAAGGTGTGCCTTTGGGAACACCGATCTTTAGGGACTTCACTGTGTTGTATGGGGGTAAGAAGATCTGGAAGTCCAATCCTCTATTTGCAAATTCAGGCATTTTGATGCGGCGGAAAGTGAAAGTGATGGTGTCTCCCGTTTTGTTTCCGAAGTTCCATCCCATGTGGTTGCCAATCCAATGTGTGTGCCCATTGGCATCGGTAGCATACAAGTCAACTCCGGAGTGGTTGAGCGGAGCCATGTTCTTGTAGCGTGCGTCAGATTGCAAAGTGTATTTTACCTGTATTTCCGGGGCAGTCGAGAGAAAGCGAATTGACAGTCCGGCACTTTGTCGGGATAATCCCCACACGGCTTTGGGCATAACTTTCTGAAAACGTTCGGGCATGCGAACGTAATTTTTGCCGTTTTCCACGTTCCAGGCCCTGCCGCTGATATATGGTGTGTCGCATTCCAACGGATCAAACCAAACCATTTCCGTTTGTGCTGCTCCGGGGGCTACTGTCAGCAAAAAGAGAGTAAGCAGCACGGTTGTTCTTATTGTACACTTCATGTTGTTGTAAGTAATTATGTTCAAAAGAGGTTTCAAAGTTACCATTTTCCAAGAAATAAACCTTGAAAATAAGGGGCTATCATGATGAAAAGCCGTAATTTTGCATAAAATCAGAAAGCTCATGCGAAGAAGAATGCTTGCGCCGTCGTTGCTTTCGGCCGATTTCGGCCATTTGGCCGACGATGTTGAAATGCTCAACAGCAGCAATTGTGATTGGTATCATTTGGATGTGATGGACGGGGTGTTTGTTCCTAACATCAGTTTCGGCTTCCCTGTGATGGAAGCTATCAAGCGTGTTGCCACGAAGCCCCTGGACGTTCATTTGATGATTGAGCATCCCGAAAAGTTTATCCGTCAAGTAAAGCAACTTGGTGCATTGACAATGAATGTTCATCAAGAGGCATGTGTGCATCTGCACCGTGTATTGCAGCAGATAAGGGATGCCGGAATGATGGCCGGAGTCACTTTGAATCCTGCCACCCCTGTTTCGGTTCTGGAGGATTGTATAGGCGAGGCCGACCTGGTGATGCTTATGTCCGTGAACCCCGGATTTGGCGGACAGAAGTTTATAGAGCATACATATGAGAAGCTTGCACGTCTGCGGGAGATGATAGACAGCAGGAACCTGCAAGTGCTTATCGAGGTAGACGGCGGGGTATGTCGTGAGAATGCCGGGCTTCTTTATGCTGCGGGTGCAGATGTGCTTGTTGCGGGAAGTGCGGTTTTTCGTGCCGAAGACCCTGTCGGCGAGATTGATTATTTGAAGGGCAGTGCCGCTGTTGTATAGGGCTTTCCATGGTGGTTCGCCTGTTCTCTTCCTTGCAATTTCTTTTATCTTAGGGATTGCGGCCAGTTCGGCCATTGGTCATTTCGTGTCGCAACTGTGGGTGGAGATACCCCTTTTCCTGTTCATCGTCTTTTTGTTGTGGCTTTTGCTTCGTCGTAAGGGGGCGTCTGTCAGCATGCTGCCTGTGGCGTTGGTGGCCATGTTGTTTGTGCTTTTGGGTTCGGCAGCTTATTCTTTGCATGCAAGTGTTCCCGATGTGGTCTGGCCAAAAGGCAAGAAGCTATGGTGCGGCAACATAGTCAGCGTGTCCGAGACAAAGGCAACGAAGCGTTGTGTCGTTGCTCTTGTGGCGTATAAGGAGGGAAACCGTCGGGTTCGTGTCAGGGAACAAGTCGTTGTCAGCATCCTGAAACGTGCGAGACCTTCCTGCCGGTTGCGTCCCGGAGAAGCCTTGATGTTTTATGCGCGCATTGGCAACCCAGGTCCATATGTGTTGCCTAACGGGTTCGACTATGCCAAATGGCTAAGGCGCAATGGTATAGCCGGGACTTGCTTTGTTGCTAACCGTTGGATGCGGCTTTCGGCAGAAAGCAGTGAGAAATTGCTGCAAAGGCAGTCCTTGCTGATGCGTTGCCGGTTGCGCAGCCTGCAACTCAGGGAGAAGCTGCTTGGGCAATATGCACGTTTGCCGGCCGACAGTGCCGGCCGAAAGGTGTTGGCTGCACTCACTTTGGGTGATAAGAGCGGCATGACATCCTCCATCCGCGAGCTGTATGCCCGGACAGGCACATCGCATGTCTTGGCACTTTCGGGTTTGCATTTGGGCATGCTCATTTCGTTATTGATGCTTTTGTTGCGTCCGTTACTGCGTTTCAAGAGGTTGAAGCTACCTGTTTTTCTTTCGGCCATAGCACTTATATGGTGCTTTGCTTTCTTGACGGGCTTGAGCATCTCTTTGTTGCGTTCCGCCGTTATGTACACCTTGTGGTGTCTGTTCATGTGCAGGGGACGTCATGGCCGGTCACTGAACAATCTTGCCCTTGCCGCCTTTCTGCTGCTGATTGTCCATCCCGACACTCTTTTTGATGTTGGTTTCCAGTTGTCATTCCTTTCGGTGCTGGCCATCTTGAGCGGCATGCCGATGCTCGATGTGCTGTTTCCTCCGGCAAGGAAAGGCCGTGTTTTCATCGATTTCCTTTTTGTTTCTGTTGTGGCCCAGTTGGCTACGGCTCCATTGGTGGCTTACTACTTCAACAGCTATTCCGTATATTTCATATTGGGCAACTGCATTGCCGTTCCCTGTACCTGTTTGCTGCTTACTTTTTCCATGTTGTTTCTCATGTGTTCCGGGTTTTCTTTCATGCAAGAGCTTGTTGGGCGCGTGCTTGCCTGTGTGTTGGATGTGCTTCATGGCGGCCTGTCTGCTGTTGCCCGTTTACCTTTTTCGTCGCTGTGGGTCAGCCCTTCCTGGCTGTCGGTCTGTGTGTGCTATGTGGTGTTGGTGCTGTTGTTTGTCCTGCTTCGTCGCAAATGCGAGTCCATGCTGCGGGCAAGAGTGCCGTGCTGTTGAGCCTGGCCGAAGCTTTTGTGCCAAAAGAAGGGTGTTTGTTTTGTTTGCCTTTTAATTTGCGCTAACTTTGCATCCGGTTTTTACAGTAAGTATGCTAAAGGAATATCTTCATGCCGAAAAGCATGACAAATGGCTGAGCCTCACCGGCAAGGCAAGACAGGTGGCCATTTTGGGCCACATATCTCCCGATGGGGATGCAATGGGCTCGACATTGGCCATGGCACATTATTTACGTCGGAAAGGCAAGCATGTTCAGGTCATTGTGCCTACCTCATATCCCGATTTCCTGGCCTGGTTGCCCGGGGCCGGTGATGTTTTGGTCTATGAATATGCCAAACAGGCCGTTTACCAATACATTTCCGATACGGACTTGGTTATATGTATGGACTTCAATTCGGTGAAACGTCTGGAGCAGTTGTCGCGGATAGTGCAGAACCACCATGCTCCGATGATAACGATAGACCACCATTTGAGCCCTGACGAGGATGTGGATTTGCTTGTCTCCGACCCAAGTGCGTCGTCTACTTGCGAGATAGTGTTTTCCCTGCTCTACCAGCTCGAAGGCATGGATGCCTTTACAGAAGAAATGGCAGAGTGCATTTACTGCGGCATGATGACCGATACCGGCAGCTTCACCTATAACTCCAACCGCAGCGAGCTGTTCTATATCATCTCCCTGCTGCTGTCCAAGGGCATCGACAAGGACAGGATATACCGCAATGTCTATCATAGCTTCAGTGTCAGCCGTCTGCGGCTCGAAGGCTACATACTGCACAGGAAGATGCAATATTTCCAGGACGACCATGCCGCCTTGTTCACTCTGACACGTGAGGAGATGAAGGAGTTTCAGTATAAGAAAGGCGATGCCGAAGGCTTTGTCAACCTGCCGTTGCAGATACGGGGCACCAGGCTTTCCATTTCGCTGCGTGAAGACACCGAGAAAGATTTGGTGCGTGTGTCCCTGCGTTCTGTCGACGATTTCCCCTGCAACCGGATGGCCGAGGATTTCTTTAACGGTGGAGGCCATCTGAATGCTTCGGGAGGCCATCTGCCAATGCCAATGGACAAGGCCGTCGAAGTGGCACAAAAGGCCATCGAGGCCTACAGACCTTTGTTGCGCAGGCAGGACAATGTTATAAAAAACTAAAACATTGGCCGTGGCTTCTATATGCCCGTTCAAAATCATTACTTTTGTATGCAGTATGAGGAATTACCTTTTAATATTGATGATGTTTGTCCTGGCAGGTGTCGGATTGGCTTCCTGCAATGACGATGATACCTATGCCGAGCGCAAGGAGCACGAGAGGAAGGCTATCAATTCGTTTTTAAGCAATGGGACTTGCGTATTGGGGCTTGACAATAATGACACGATACTCAGTGTGAAGCCTATCACTGTGATTTCTGAAGAGCAGTTTCATGCCCAGGACAGTACCACTAATGTAGCCAAGAACGAGTATGTCTTGATTAAGTCTGCCGGTGTCTACATGCAGATAGTCAGCAAGGGGGCAGGCAAGAAACTGGCCAACGGCGAGACGGCGAAAGTGATAACCCGCTTTCTGGAATTCAACATTTTGGGCGATTCTCTTATGTGTCGCAACAATAGCCTTCAATATGTTGCGGTGCCCGACATCATGAATGTTTCCAACAGCTACGGGGTGTTTACGGCTTCGTTCCTATCGGGTGTCATGCAAAGCTATCATCGTTCCACTGCTGTTCCCAACGGTTGGACCATTCCGTTTACCTATATCAATCTGGGCCGTCAGACATCTTCGTTGGCCAAGGTCCGCCTGATAGTGCCTCACGATTCGGGAACCACGGACGCACAGTCCACAACGGGTGTCTATCCCTGCTTCTATGAGCTCACCTTCCAGCGCGGCAGGTAGAGGCTTTCTATGTTTCTTCGTCGAGAAACAGTTCCCTGATGATGGCATCAGATACGAAGATTCCGCTTTTTGTCAGTCTTAGGTAGCCGGTTTCGGTGTCTATGCTTACAAGCCCTTCTGCCTGCAGCTTGCAGGCTGCATCGAGCAGTGTCTGCATTTGCCGGGTGCCGAAGTTGCGCTCTATGTCATTGAGGTTCAGCCCTTCTGATGTGCGCAACCGTTTCAGCAAGGTCTCGTTGAATTTCATTTCCTTGGTCAGAATTTCTCTTTCAAAGACAGGCTCCAGTGTGCCGCCGCGGCTTTGTATGTAGGTCTTTATATCCGGTTTGTTCCATTGGCGGCTACAGCCGTCATACGAGTGTGCGGCAGCTCCGATGCCCAGATATGGCACATCCTGCCAATACGAGCTGTTGTGTCGCGATGTGAAACCCGGCCGGGCGAAGTTGGAGATTTCATAGTGTTCAAATCCGGCCTCTTGGGCTTTGTCCATCAGTAGTCTGTACATGCTCAGGCTCAGTTCGTCGGTTGCTTCCTTCACCTTTCCCAGCTTGCGCAGTTGCCACAGCGGGGTTCCCTCCTCGTATGACAGGGCATAGGCCGACAAATGGCGTATGGCCTTCATCGACAGTGCCTCGGTGACATCGTCGGCCCATTGCTCCAACGACTGTCCGGGCAGGCCGTAGATGAGGTCGATGCTGAGGTTTTCAAATCCGCATTCTTGCAGGAGTGAAACGGCCTTGCGTGCTTGTGCGGCCGTATGTCTGCGGTTCAGGAGCTGCAGCAGGCTGTCGTTGAAGGTCTGTATTCCCATGCTCACCCTGTTGATGGGTGTCAGCCGGTGCAAGGCCCTGACATATGTGGGGGTAAGGTCGTCGGGATTGGCTTCGAGGGTTATCTCGGCGTTGCCGTCAACATCGAAGGTCTTGAAGATGGTGTCGAAGATTTGGCACAGCTGTTCGAGCTGCAATTGTGAAGGAGTGCCGCCTCCCAGGTAGATTGTTTGCAGCTGACGCGAGGGCAGATAAGAGGCACGCGCAACCATTTCGCGGCATACACAATCTGCATAGGCCGCTTTCAGAGCGGAGCTGTCTGCCGTGGAATAGAAGTCACAGTATATGCAACGCTTTGTGCAGAAGGGGATATGTATGTAGAGCCCGTTCACTTATCGACGTTGGGTTGTCTTGCGTAGCAGGTCTTCGATGGCCTTGGGGTAGTGGGCATATTCCAGGGCATGGACCTTGCGGGCCACTTGTTCGGCCGTGTCGTCTTTCAGCACGGGGCACACGGCCTGCAGGATAATCTCTCCCCGGTCGTATTCTTCATCGATCAGATGAATGGTGATGCCGGTTTCGGTGTCGCCCTGCCGTATGACATCCTCGTGCACCTTCATGCCATACATCCCTTTTCCGCAGTGCTTGGGCAGCAGCGACGGATGGATGTTGATGATGCGTTGGTGGTAGCGGTGCACCAGATAGCGGGGTATCAGCAGCAGGAATCCGGCCAGCACTATGAAGTCAACTCCATACTTGTCGAGCAGGGGCAGTAACCGGCTTTCGTCAGACAGCATGTCTTTGGGTACATATTCTGCCGGTATGCCCAGGCTTTCTGCTTTGGCCTTTACGCCGGCTTCTTTCTTATTATATATGACTACCGAGACCCGAGCTGTGTCGCTGTGCTTGAAATATCTGATGATGTTTTCGGCATTGGTCCCTTCGCCCGAGGCAAAAACGGCTATATGGTGCATCGTGTATCTGTTGTATTTGAATGAAGTGCAAAAGTACAACAAAAATCCGGGTCCGGCATATCCGGCCCGGCCTTTCGCCATCTCTTCAGGCAGGCATCAGGGGGCTGTTGCAGCAACCATTGAGGCCCCGGCTTGCAATCTGTATAGTTTGTGCGTGCGATCTGTACATATCGCAGGTTGCGATGTGGCTGATTGCAGAGTGTTTCATGTAGGTGAAACACACTGTTCTATGTACATGAAACAACCTC
>DJPH01000014.1:11336-87563 GCA_002439755.1 Prevotellaceae bacterium UBA6417
CGATGTGTACAGACCGTAACCTGTGATGCCTTTTGTTACGGTTTCACATCCCTTGGAGCTATTGACATTCTGATCCACAACCATCGTGGAATCAACTGCCAGAAGAAAACAAGTATCCGGTATCTCCAATCTATGATGACCACTTTCTTGCGGTGCTCAATGGCACGGACAATGCTCTTGGCCACCTTGTCGGGCCTCAGTTGCAGGGGATAGTCGTGGCCTAAAATCAGGTCGGTTTTGACAAAGCCCGGCCTGATGTCGGTTATCGCTATGTGTAACTGTCGCATCCGTGCCAGCTGGGTGAGGCATTCGAGGTATTGGTTCTGAAAACGTTTTGTCGACGAGTAGGCAGGTGCAGCCCCCAGCCCCCGTGTGCCGGCAATGGAGGAGATGCAGGCAATATGTCCCGAACCTTGCCCGGCAAAGTAGTTGAAGGCCGCAGTCAGCATTCTGACAAACCCCGTGCAGTTGGTCTCGGCCGTTTGCAGTTCCCTGCCGGGCTCGAGCCCGTTGTTTTGCCACCCTATGCCCGAACTGTGCAGATAGAGGTTCATGCCTCCCAGGGTGTCGATGAGCTCTTGCAGCAGTCGGGGTGCATTGTCTTTGGTGATGTCGATTTGCTTGTGGCAGGTGATGCCTTCTGTATCGGCTTCAATGCTTTGCAGCAGTTCTTCCCTGCGTCCGGCAATGCCCACCTTCCACCCGCGCTGTGCCAGTAGCAGGGCTGTCTGCTTGCCGATACCCGAGGTGGCACCCATTATGACGGCTCTTTTTTCCATGACTCTTTGCTTCGATTAGAACATAAGATATTGTTGACGACAAAAATAATAAATTCCGCCCGATTGCAGACATTTTTAGTTCATCATGCGGTAGTTGAATGCCGGAATTTGCCTAACTTTGAAGGACAAACAGAAAGACTCTTGACATTAATCCCTCGGATGAGACATTGAAATGTATATGAGAATGAAAATATTAGCCGCTCTTTTCGGCCTGCTTGTGCCGTTTGCTGCACCGGCAAAAGACTATGTCGTAAAGTCACCCTCGGGTCATCTCACGGTGAAAGTATCAACAGGAAAGGCACTTACGTGGCAGGTGTCCTTTAAAGGTCACGAAATCATCCGGCCCTCACGCCTTGCAGTGAAGCTCGACAACGGCATCGTCTGGGGCAGTGATGCCCCGAAAGGCAAGTCGGGAAATATAAGCCGCACACTCCCCGGCATCAATTATCGCAAGGCCCGGATTGTAGACAACTATACCTTTCTTGTGCTGAAAGGCAAGGGCTATTCCGTAGAGCTCCGCGCCTACGATGATGCTGCCGCTTATCGTTTCATGGCCAATGCATCGGATTCGCTCACTGTGGAAAACGAAACGGTGGAGTATAATTTCAATAAAGACTATGAGGCCTTTGTTCCTTATGTCAACGACCTGCGCAACGGCGAAAGGTATTCCAATTCGTTCGAAGCCTACTATGACCGACAGAAAATCTCGCAGATGCCCCCGCGCAGTCTGGCCTTGGTGCCCTTCGTAGTAGTGCTCGACGGAGGCATCAAAGCCGCACTGACAAGTGTGGGAGAACTGGACTATCCCGGCATGTATCTGCATGCCGACAGCTCGAAAGGCTGCTCATTGGCAGGCGAATTTCCCGGCTATCCCGATTGGAAAAACTCGGTTCCCGGCAAGACATCCACCGAAAATTTCACCCGGCTGCCCCGCTTCAACTACATAGCCCGCATAGGTGGCAGGCAGGCACTCCCCTGGCGGGCAGTCATCGTGAGCGACAACGATGCCCGATTGGCCGATTGTGACTTGACTCAGAAACTATGCCGCCCGGTTGCAGAAGGCGACTGGTCGTGGGTGAAACCCGGCAAATCGGCATGGGAATGGTGGAATGCCGCCAACATCACAGGCGTGGATTTCAATGCCGGATCCAACACAGCTACCTATAAATATTATGTAGACTTTGCCGCCAAATACCATCTTGAATACATCGTAGTCGACGGAGGATGGTCGGGGAAGGATATAACCGAAGCCCACCAAGGACTCGATATGCAGGAGCTCCTGAGCCATGCCCGGAGCAAAGGTGTGGGAATAATCCTGTGGGCAAGCTGGAAACAAGCCATGGAAAAGATGCACGAGGCATTTCCTCTCTACGAAAAGTGGGGCGTGAAGGGCCTTAAGATCGACTTCGTAGATGCCAATGACCAATATGCCATTCGTACCGTAAGAAAGATGACAGAGCTTGCGGCCAAACACCATCTTGTGGTAGACTGGCACGGCATGATGCTCAATGGGATGCAGGTGATCTATCCCAATATACTTAACATTGAGGGAGTGCGCGGACTGGAACAATGCAAATGGCAGAGCGGACAGGCAGGCACCCAAGGTGCCGACATGCCGGGCTATGATGTCACCATACCCTTTGCGCGGATGCTCACTGCACCGATGGACTATACTCCCGGGGCAATGCGCAACGCCACACGCAGCGACTATCGCAGCATCAACAACAACCCCATGAGCCAAGGTACAAGAGTCCATCAAATGGCCATGTATACCATCTTTGATGCACCCCTGCAGATGCTTTGTGACAAACCCTCGCTCTATGAGCTCTGGCCCGACTGCACCGACTTCATATCCAAGGTGCCCACAGTGTTCGACGACAGTCGTACACTGCAAGGAGAAATAGGGAAATACATCGTCACTGCCAAACGTAAAGGCTCCGAATGGTTTATAGCTGCCATGACAAACTGGGACGAACGCGAGCTGCAACTCAGGCTCGACTTCTTGGACGATGCCGACTATAAGGCCGTGATATTCAGCGACGGTGTCAACGCTTCGCGGAGTGCCGAAGACTACAAACGCGAAGAAAAGGTGGTAAAAAAAGGAGATGTGCTGCGGCTTCTGCTGAAAAGCGGGGGCGGATGGACGGCACGGCTGGAGAAAATACGCCGATAGGAAAGTCCCGTTATTACGCCTATTTGTTGTAAGTTTGCAGTCAAGAAGTCTTTTTCATGAGTGAAAGTAAAAAAGAAACAGGCAAGGCAGGCCTTGAGCAAAAGCACCCGTCGATGCACGGTGGAACACTGAAAGGGCTGCGTGCCGTCTACCATACACTGGGATGCAAACTGAATTTTGCCGAAACCTCGGCATTGAGTGACAAGCTGGCCGCCGCAGGCGTGGAGCGGACAGACGGGGTGGCCGCAGCCGATCTGTGCTTTATCAACACGTGCTCCGTGACTGAAACCTCCGACCACAAGTGCAGGCAGGCCATAAGAAAGGCCATTCGCGAGAATCCCGGTGCCTTTGTGGTGGTGATGGGGTGCTATGCCCAACTCTCTGCCGACACGATTGCCGCGATAGAAGGTGTAGACATCGTTGTGGGAATGGAGCAGAAAGGACAGATAATCCCTTTACTGGAAGAACGACTGCCACAGCATTTTGCACGGCAAAAGGGCGAACCCTGCAGTGCTTCTCTGCACGAATCGCTGGTGGTTCCCTTTAATGATATCAGAACATTTGTGCCTTCCTGCTCCCGCGGTGAGCGTACACGCTACTTCCTGAAAGTGCAGGACGGATGCAACTATTTCTGCACCTACTGCACCATACCCTATGCCCGCGGACGCAGCCGCAACGGAAAGATTGATGACCTTGTACGTCAGGCAACCGAAGCAGCCCTGCAGGGTGGCAAGGAAATCGTTATCACAGGGGTTAATATAGGCGACTTCGGACGCACCACAGGCGAGACTTTCCTGCAACTGATAAAGGCACTCGACGCTGTGGAAGGTATAGAGCGTTACCGCATATCTTCCATAGAGCCGAATCTGCTCACCGAAGAAATCATCGACTATTGCGCACAGAGCCGGGCGTTTATGCCGCACTTCCACATTCCGCTGCAAAGCGGCAGCGATGAAGTGCTGCGGCTGATGCATCGCAGATATGACACGGCTTTTTTCGCAAAACGGATAGATTATATAAAGAATGTGATGCCCGATGCCTTTATCGGTGTGGACATCATAGTAGGAACACGTGGTGAAACCGACCGGCTCTTTGAGGAAGCCTACGATTTTGCCCAAAGCCTGGATGTGGCACAATACCATGTGTTCAGCTACTCCGAGCGGGCCGGAACTGCAGCCTTGAGGATTCCGTATAAAGTGACCGAGGCTGTCAAGCATCAACGCAGCCAACGCTTGCTGGCATTGTCGGAAGAGAAACGGCAAGAGTTCTACCGACGTTTTGTGGGGACGTGTCGCCCGGTATTGGTGGAACATGCTTCGCGCCCGGGTGGTAGCGTGCATGGTTTCACGGATAACTATATCAGGGTGGAGCTGCCCGAGCCATGCAGCAATGACGATAATACGTTGGTGAATGTCCGACTTGGCGATTTTAATGCTGACAATACATCATTAACAGGCACAATTATCTAAAGGATATGGGGCGCAAAGACATAACCGTAGTGATACTCAATTGGAATGGTGCACAGATGTTGCGCCGCTTCCTGCCTTCGGTCATCCGTTGTTCGCCCGAAGCCTGTGTCGTGGTTGCCGACAACGGGTCAACGGATGAGTCATTGCAAATGCTCGGAAAGAACTTTCCTCAAGTGGGAATAATGGCTTTTGAACGGAACTATGGATTTGCAGAAGGCTATAACAAAGCCATCCGACAAGTGAAGACGCCTTATGCCGTATTGCTGAACGACGATGTGGAAGTCACCTCCGATTGGCTGCAACCTCTATATGCCTTTATGGAAAACCATAAGGAGGTGGCAGCCTGCCAACCCAAGATACTTAGTGAGATGCAGCGCAGCAGCTTTGAATATGCCGGAGCAGCCGGTGGCTTTATCGACTGCTGGGGTTATCCTTATTGCCGGGGGCGCATGCTGGACGTGGTGGAGGAAGACAAAGGACAATACAACACGCCCTGTCCCGTGTTCTGGGCCACGGGTGCAGCCCTCTTCATACGCACGGACGTATATTTGAAGGAAGGCGGATTGGACAGCCGCTTTTTCGCTCACATGGAGGAAATTGACTTGTGCTGGCGTCTACGCAGCCGGGGCTATGCCATCTGGTGTATCCCCCAAAGCTCCGTGTACCACGTTGGTGGGGGCACGCTGAACAAAGCCAATCCCCATAAGACTTATTTAAACTTTCGCAACAATTTGCTGCTGCTGTATAAAAACATGCCCGGGCCCACATTCAGGCATGTCTACCGCATCCGCGTGTTACTGGACATGCTGGCCGCGCTGAAAATGCTTTTATGTGCCCGGACCGGGGATGCCGCGGCTATAGTAAAGGCACATCGCGATTTCAAAAAAATGCGTCCCGGCTTTGTTGCAGCCCAAAGAGAAAACCAGGAAAAATGTGTGCTACATGCGATACCTGAAAGGCAAAAAGGCAGCCTGTTGGTGGCTTTTTATCTAAGGAGAATAAGAAAGTTTTCGGAATGGCTTAATTAGTGCAAATAATATTTTGATAACTCAAAATATAAGCGTACATTTGCAGAAACTGTAGCGTTATACATACGTTGAAGCACTTTGTCCTTTTCATAACAGCATTATTGATATTTGCTTCCTGCACGGAGATAAAGAAAGCAAGTATGGAAAAAGCGTCACAAAGCAGTGGCGTTTTGATAACACGTATCGATAAGTTGGAGACAGACTTTATACTTAACGAAAGCAGTGTGGCCATGCAGGAGATGGCCATCGGCTATCCCGAGGAAACAAAGATTCTGATCGAAGACGTGCTCCGCATAGGAAGCGTAAAGGATTTGGAGGTGGAGAGCAAGCTGAAAGACTATTTTGTAAAGGACAGCATGCGCTACCAGCTGGTGAAAGACGTTGCTGCAAAATACGATAACCTTGGCGTGTTGGGCAAAAACTTGAAGAAGGCTTTCAACAATCTTCAAAAAGAAATGCCCGGCATGCATGTGCCCCAATTCTATGCTCAGATATCAGGATTCAATCAAAGCATCGTAGTCGGAGATAGTATCTTGGGCATCAGCCTGGATAAATACATGGGCACCGACTACAAACCCTATAAGAAAATATACTATCAGCACCAGATAGAGCAGATGCGTCCGTCACATATCGTGGGCGACTGCCTGTATTTTTGGTTGGAAAGCAAACAACCTTTGGCTCTTTCCGGTGAAATGCGGTTGCTGGATTTGATGGTTTATTTAGGCAAAATCAACTGGACGGTATATCATCTGCTTGGAGATAGCTTCAAGGGTGACAAGAAACTGTACTATCTGAAGCCGGATCAGGATATTGAAAGAGAGTGGCAGGAAATGACAAAAAAGCTCTTCAGAAAGAATGTCCTGTCTTTACAAAATGAGCAGACTGTACGACATGTGATGTTCGGTTCGTTGGAAAAGGATATGGCAAACGTCGAAGGCTTGCAGGGAGTGGGCGTTCCCGCAGGTCTTAAAATAGTAGACGACTACATGCAACGCCACCCGGATTGCAGCCTGATCCGGTTGTTTGCCATGACCAATGCCGAGCAGTTGCTGCAGGGAGCCGGCTATACTGTCAGGTAACTATGGAAGCTGCTCTGTATCTGATACCCGTAACTTTGGGCGCAACGCCTTATGAAACAGTTTTCCCTCCATATAACCGCGAGGTGATACTCCAAATACGTCATTTTATTGTCGAGGAAGAACGCAGTGCAAGGCGCTTTCTAAAGATGGTGGATTCCTCAATAGACATTGACCAACTGTGCTTTTATCCGATGGGGAAGCATGCCGACAGCAACCGCTTTCGTACTTATTTGCAGCCTTTGATAAAAGGACAGCCTATGGGCGTAATCTCGGAAGCCGGGTGTCCGGCTGTGGCAGATCCCGGTGCGGATGTTGTTTCCATTGCACAACAAATGGGATTGAAAGTAAAGCCTTTGGTGGGGCCTTCGTCCATTCTTATGGGGCTGATGTCCTCCGGTTTCAATGGCCAAAGCTTTGCCTTTCACGGATATCTGCCTATTGGCTCGCCACAACGAATGGCAATGCTTAAGAAGCTCGAAGCACGCTCCTATGCAGAAGACCAGACACAAATATTCATTGAAACTCCATTCCGCAACCACCAGATGTTTGACAACCTGTTGGCGTGCTGCCGCCCTCAGACACGTCTTTGTATTGCGGCCGGCATAACGTGTCAGGATGAGTATATCCGTACACATACAATACAGGAGTGGAAACAGATTCAATTGCCGGATTTGCGTAAGACTCCGGCATTATTCTTGATTTATCGTGCTTCGGCCGCTCCCGCGATGCAGAAACACAAAAGATAGAATGTGAGGGTTTTATCAGCCGATTGTATAGATGACGAATATAATCAGTGACATAAAAGAAGAGCTTCTGCCGGTTTATGATTCACGCGAAGCTTCGGCAATAGCCCGTGCCATAGCCGAAGAGTGCTTCGGAATCACTCTTGCCCAGGCTTATGCCGGTTTGCATCGGCCATTGAATCAAAGCGAAAAAGAATTGCTGAAGCAGGTTTTGTATCGTCTCAAACGGCATGAACCCTTGCAGTATGTCCTGTCGCGTGCCTGCTTCATGGGGCATTTGTTTTGTGTTGCTCCCGGTGTGCTCATTCCGCGCCCCGAAACAGAAGACCTGGTGGAGCAGGTGATTCGTGAATACGATAAGGCCGACGCACCCTGTCTGCTGGATATGGGTACGGGCAGTGGCTGCATAGTTGTTTCGTTGAAGTTGGCATTGCCTCGGGCTCAAGCCTTCGGGATGGATATTTCATGTGAGGCTCTTCGTCAGGCACGTGCCAATGCAGAGCAGCTCGGTGCCAAAGTAAAGTTTTTCCAAGCCGACATGCTGAAGCCTGCAACTTTGCCGCCTCTCTGTGTCGATGCCTTTGTGAGCAACCCTCCCTATGTCAGAATGTCGGAGGCGAAAGATATGGATCTTCGTGTCAAAGAATACGAACCGCGCGAAGCATTGTTTGTTCCCGACGACGAACCTTTGGTATATTATGAGGCATTGGCCCGGTGTGGCAAACAGCTGTTGAAGCCGGGTGGACGTATATTTGTGGAAATAAACAGTGCTTTTGGTGCCGAAACGGCGGCACTCTTCAAGTCGTATGGGTATTCGGATGTAGTTGTCTGCCGTGACCGGTTTGGCAAGGAAAGGATAGTGACATGTCGCAAATGAAGAAGACGTTATCAGTAGATGAGGCCTTTCAGAGGCTGTCTGCCAGATGTGCTGTGGCCGAATGCGCCCCTTTAGATTTGTTGCGGAAGATGGAGGGCTGGGGACTTGACGAGGAATCCCGCCTGGCTGTATTGCAACGCCTCAAGGAACAGGGCTATGTGAATGAACAGCGTTATGCCTCGGCTTATGTACGCGACAAGTTCAACTATGCCGGATGGGGCAGAATGAAGATAATGCAAGGACTGCGAGGAAAAGGGTTTTCTCCATCCGAATGCGACAGAGCGTGGCAGGAGATCAATGAAGAGGATTACCGTAAGTCGCTGATTCGGTTGTTGATATCCAAGTCGAAGAGCATCAAGGCCCGAAGTGCCTTTGAGCGCAAAGCCAAGCTGGCGAGGTTTGCTTTTGGCCGGGGCTTTGAGCAATGGCTGGTGATGGAGAGTCTTGAAGAACTGTTGCAAGACGATTCCATCTGATGCATTCCAAGCCGAAATCTTTGTTATCGCTGTTGTCGGGCCTTGTCTGCGATATCGACGAACTGCTTTTTCCCAGGGTGTGTGTTGTATGTGGCAAGAAGCTTGCTGCCGCTGAGCCGTCTGTTTGTGCCGGCTGTTTGTCGAGGCTGCCTTATACATGTTATCGGGGCACGCCAGACAATGCTACGGAACGTCTCTTTTATGGTGTGGCTCCTTTGGTCAGGGCCAATTCCTTCTTTTATTACTATCCCGGATCTGATTCCCACCGTGTTTTGATGGCTTTGAAGTACGAGCGTCATCCCGAACTCGGCCGTTTTCTGGGTTCCATGATGGCAGCAGAACTGCTCGAAACCGGCTTTTTCAATGATATAGATGCGCTGGTTCCTGTTCCGTTGGCCTCGGGGCGCGAGCACCGGCGTGGCTACAATCAAAGTTACATGCTGTCAAGGGGCGTTGCCGATGTGACGGGAATTCCTATCATGGATAGGGTGGTGAAGCGTGTTGTTGAGCGACCTTCACAAACACGTCTGAGTCACAGCGAAAGGAGAAGCAACGTAGAGGATGTGTTTTCTTGCATATGTCCGCAGCTCATCAGTAACCAACATGTTTTGCTGATGGACGATGTTGTCACCACGGGTGCGACGCTCAGCTCATGCATGAGAGCCATGGATGTCTCTTGCGAAATACGTTTTTCGGTGCTTACGCTGGCTTTGACTGTGAACAATTTTTCTGCACCGTGCGGTCTTGTCCCTCCTTTTGATATATAGGGTGTGTCGTTAGGGCATGCACCTTCCATTGCCTTATTTGGCAATGGCTTTGGCTGTTGCGTGTACGGTCTTTATAATGGCTTTCGAGCTGAACGTGGCTCCGCTTACGGCATCCGGTGTATAGCTTTGTGCTTCCTTGAGCGTTTTGCCGTTCCATGCCTTCATCAGTGGCTTGGTCCATTGGAAGACGTCGGGCGATTCATGGTTGGGAGCTGCTGCCATTCCTATGATTTTCTGCCGTTGGTCAACGGCAATGAAGAGCGGAGTTGGCCCGGAGAAGCCGTGGATGCCCTTGCCGTAGGGGTAAGAACTATATATATGGATGTTGCCGATGACCCATTCTGCATCACCGGCCTTTACGGGGCTGACTTTCTTGAATCCCAGTTTGTTCAGGATGCCGGCAGTCAGTGCGGGTCCTGCATCCTTGGTTTTCTTTTGAGCTTCGCTGCACGATGGCATAAGAGCCAGTGCAGCGAAGGTTATGGTTGCGGGGATAATCCTCAAATTCATTACCGCTTAGAGGCTTAGTTATCCTTTTGTCGGATGATGATGTCGTTGCTTATGCCGTTCAATGTGCTTAGCTTGTAGACCGCGGTGCGTTCTTTTCCCGTATTGTTTGCCTCGAAGTTCAGCTTTACAGTATGCATGCCGCTCTCGAAGTGCTGTTCTTTCGGTGTAATCCAGTCGGCATCTGTCGACAGTGTGGCTTCCTTGTCGTAGATGGTGAACACGAGTTGTGCCGATGTCGAATCCTTGGCAGTCTCCTTCAGGAAATAGGCTCCTTGGTAGCTGCTGCCTCCCGGTATGTAGTTCATTCTGGTAGAGCCGCTGAAAGCCACGGCGGGTTCTACGATGTTGAGCCAGTAGGTCTGCACATAGCTGCGGGCAACGGTGTGCTTATTGTTGGCAACTTTCAGCAAGGAGTTTCTGAGGGAGTTGCTTGTGTTGGGCGTGAAGTAGATGGGCATGGTGTGTGCTTCCACTTTTGTTCCGCTTTGTGTCATGGATGATTTGAGCGGATCCAGGGATGCGCCTTGGCCGTCAACGGTGGCTTTCCACGACGATACAGAGACAATGGTGAACGAGTCTACGGTTTGGTCTGCATAGACAATGGCCGCTCCGCTTATGATGGGATAGATGCCCAGTTCGTCATATTCAACGTCCTTCTTGTTGTCACATGCGGCCATTCCCATTAGGATGGCGAGCATACATAATACAGTTTTTTTCATGTGAATAGGTTTTACAGATTAATAATAGCTTGTGCCGTCGAAGCAGTGTGTGCACACCTGTTCCTTGGGCAGTCCGATGGCGTTGATGAGGGTTTCAATCTTGTTGAATCGCAGTGAGGTGAGTCCCAGCTGCTTGCGTATCTCTTCTACCATGCGTTCGTACTGGGGCGAGCCTGTCTGTGAGTACAGTTCGAGGTTTTTGTTCTCGTCGCCTTCAAAGTCTTTTATGATACGTCGCGTTATCAGTTCCATAGACGAGCGCGACGAGGTGAAGCCGATGTATTCGCAGGGATAGACCAGGGGTGGGCAGCTGATGCGTATGTGCACTTCCTTGGCTCCGTATTCGAAGAGCACTTTTACATTGTCTTTCAATTGTGTGCCGCGTACAATGCTGTCATCGCAAAACATCAGTCTTTTGCCTTCGAGCATGGTCCTGTTGGGTATCAACTTCATTTTTGCTACCAACGAACGCCTCATCTGTGTGGCCGGCATGAAGCTTCTCGGCCATGTCGGTGTATATTTGGTGATGGCCCGGTGATAGGGCACCCCTTTGCTTTCTGCGTAACCCAGTGCTACGCCTATTCCCGAGTCGGGAATGCCGCAGATGCAGTCTACATCCGAAGAATCGTCGTGTCCCATCTCAAGACCACAGTTATAGCGCACCTGTTCTACGTTGCGTCCTTCGTAGCATGAGTTGGGGAAACCGTAGTAGACCCACAGGAATGAACATATCTGCATCTTTTTTTGCGGGGCAATCAGTTGCTCTATGCCGTCTGCGGTGATGCGCACTGCTTCGCCCGGTCCTATGTCGCGCAGGCATTCATAGTCGAGGTTGGGCAGCGAGCTCGACTCACTGGTGACGGCATAGGCTCCTTCCTTGTGTGCCAGGATGATGGGCGTGCGTCCTCTGAAGTCGCGGGCTGCGATGAGCCCGTCCTCGGTAAGCAGCAGCATGCTGCACGAACCTTTGATGTGCTTGTAGACATTCCGGATGCCTTCGGCATAGGTTTTTCCGCGACTTATCAGCAGGGCCACAACCTCTGTCGGGTTGGTTCCCGACGAGCTTTGCTCCGAAAAGTGTTCGCCTTCGTCTAAGAGTTCTTGTTCCAACTCTTCTAGATTGTTGATTTTGGCCACAGTGACAAGGGCAAACCGTCCCAGATGTGTATAGACGATAATCGGCTGGGAATCGTTGTCGCTGATTACACCGATGCCGCTTGTCCCCTTGAACTCGTCCAGCTCGTTCTCGAACTTGTTGCGGAAATAACTGCTTTCTATGTTGTGAATGGCCCTTACAAAGCCTTGTTCTTTACTGTAGGTTGCCATGCCGGCGCGTTTAGTGCCGAGATGCGAATTATAATCAGTTCCGTAGAACAAATCACTGATGCATGGTGCCTTTGATATGACACCGAAAAATCCACCCATATAATATCTGTCTGTTAAGAGCCACAAAAGTACGAAGAAATAACGGTCTGCATCCATTCTTAAAAGGAAAAGTTATGCATGCCGTCGCTACTTTTGTATGGCGAAGATGCTGTTTCCGGGCTGCAATCAAGGCAAGAGCTTCAAGAGCTGCAAGGGCCGGAAAAGTGGCTGCCTGAGCCTCTCATTTCATACCTTTGTAGATTGTGCGTGCGGTCTGTACACATCGAAAGTGTTTCATGTACATGAAACAGGTTGTTTCCTATAGGGGGAAGAGGTTGTTTCATGTACAGAGAACAGGGTGTTTCACCTATAGGAAACACTCTGCAATCAGCCACATCGCAACCTGCGATATGTACACATCGCACGCTGCAATCGGCCACATCTGTTTTTGGGCTTTGAGATATGTGCTTTTGAAACACAAAAAAACCTGTAGGCTGTGCCCGCAGGTTTCAATCTCTCTAAAGTTTGTTGTTGATTACTCAGCAGCAGGAGCTTCAGCGGCAACGCTGTCAGAATCATTGGCAAGTGAATCACCAGCAGCCAAAGAATCGTCAACAGCAGCGATAGAATCAGAGTCTGCTGCAGGAGCGGGCTGAGCTGTTTTGTTACCACATGATGCAAATGACATAGCTGCAACAGCAACAAGTACTAAAACTAACTTTTTCATTTTTCCTACTTTTAATTAGTAAAACAATCAATTGCTTATTAAACCGACTGCAAAGGTACGCACTTTTCCAAATGTAGAACAAGAAAACTCGCATTTTTTTTGCCCCGATTTTGTAACTTTTTGTAGCTGCTTGATTATTAAGCCTCTATAGATGCATATTTTTTAGTCTCAAAAGAGCGTCCTTGCCTGTTTGCCATATTTGATTGCCATTTCGTCGGGTTAACTCGTCCATAAACAAAGGGCCGGGGCTCTGTAGGCCGCGACCCTTTGTCTGCAATCAGGCTTTGAGGCTATTGCTTGTTGGGGATAATCAGCTTGTAGCCCTTTCCATGCACGTTGAGGATTTCCACGTCTTCATCACCTTTCAGATGCTTGCGAAGCTTTGTGATATAGACGTCCATGCTGCGGGCGTTAAAGTAGTTATCGTCTATCCATATGGTTTTCAGGGCGAAATCGCGCTGCAACACTTCGTTGGCATGTTGGTAAAGCAGTGTGAGAAGTTCGCTTTCCTTGGTGGTAAGCTTGGTCTTCTCGTCTCCGTGTGTCAGTATCTGCTTCTGCGTGTCAAAGGTGAAGCTGCCCAGGGTCAGTATGGTTTCCTCGGTCGGTTTCTTGCCTTGTACGCGGCGCAGTATGGCTTCGATGCGGAAGGTCAGTTCTTCCATGGAGAACGGTTTGGTGATATAGTCGTCGGCTCCCACTTTGAAACCTTCAAATACATCGTCCTTTAATGTCTTGGCTGTCAAAAAGACGATAGGCATTTCTGCATTGGCCTGCTTGATTTCCTTGGCCAGGGTGAAACCGTCTTTCTTTGGCATCATTACGTCGAGTACGCAGATATCATACTTGTTTTTCAGAAAGGCTTTGTATCCGGCATCGCCATCTGCACAGAGTTCTGTGTCGTAGCCCTTTGCCAGCAAATACTCTCTCAGCAGCATGCCGAGGTTCTCGTCGTCTTCGCACAACAGAATTTTCATTTTCTCATTCATTGTCTTGTACTTTAGGTGATTAATATATGTTTGTTGCTATTTCTTGATGATGGGGAGCGAAATGATAAACTTCGTTCCTTTGCCAAATTCGCTTTCCACGTGTATTTTCCCGTGCATGGATTCCACAATGTCTTTGACGTAGGCCAAACCGAGGCCGAACCCTTTCACATCGTGACGGTTGCCCGTGTGCACGCGGTAGAACTTTTCGAAGATTTTTGTCAGGTTTTCTTTCTTGATGCCAATGCCGTTGTCTTCTATGGAGATGAGTATCTCGTTGTGCTCGTTCCAGGTGGCTACGCTCAGATGAAACGGCACTTGCTCGTTGCGATACTTCACTGCGTTTTCCATCAGGTTGAACAGCACGTTGGTGAAGTGCATGGGGTCGGCATAGATGTCTGTTTCCGTGGCACGGATGTCTGTGTCGAGTGTGCCTCCGATCTGTTTCACCTTCAGTTCAAAGGTGTTGACCACTTCGTTGACAAGCTTGTTGGCATCGAGTTCTTTGTTCTTGTAGGATACTTTCTGTCCTTCAAATACGGATGTCTGCAATACCTTGTCTATGAGCATGTGAAGCCGCTTGGTCTCGTCTTTGACAATCTTGGCCGCACTCGCTGCCATGGCCGGAGTCTGCTTGATCGACGGGTCGGTAAGCATTTCTACGGCCAGTGATATCGATGCGGCGGGTGTCTTCAGCTCATGGGTCATGTTGTTGATGAAGTCGTTCTTAATCTCATTGATGCGCTTCTGCCTGAATATCACGTAGATGGTGAAGATGAATGTGACAAGCAGAATCAGGGTGAAGATGATGCTCGGTATGAGGAACTTGACCGACTTGAAGATGTAATTCGGCATGTCCGGGAAGTGCAGATACAGAATCCCGACATTCTGCGGCGGGTTGTTGGGCATCAGCACTTGCCTGTAACTGTATTCCTCACCTTCGGCCTTGTAGTCCGGACAGCGGTAAATCTCTTCGCCCGACCGCTTCTTTACACAGAAGTGGTAGGGAAGATTAATGCCGTTGCTGATGAACTCGGCTTTCAGGTTAAGGTCAAGCATCTTGAAGTTGATGTTATCTTCAAGGGGCTTTTCGCTCGCATTATATAATATGGTATAGATAACCTTGTCAAGAAGCACTCGCTGGTGCAGGTAGCGCGCTTTGATTTCGTTGCGCATCTGCTCGGAAATGCTGTTGTACGAATTTGACTGGTTGTGCAGTATAAGCCCTTTCGGCAGTTGCGAAGGATGCATCAGCCGCGACTTGAGGCGTGTGGGTATGCTGTCCTGCCGGCCAAACGGGTTTCTTCTCTTGCTGCGCAGAATGTCGAAATCGTTGTTCAGGCCTTTGTCTTCTTCAAGATGTGACCGGCTGCTGCTTCCTTTATTGGTTGCTTCCAGCTCTTCTTTCAGCCCTTTCATGGTTTCTTCCATTTCCATCTTTTGCGCGACCTGCGACAGACTTCTGCTCACGGAACTGTCGAACTGGTGCTTGCGCAGGGTAATCACCTGCTCGAAATAGCGTACCTGCAAGTATAGCAGGGCGGCAAAGCAGATGCCCATGACGGTGGAAATAATCCAAATGGTCCTTTTCTTCATGCCACAAAAATAGAAATACTTATTTTTAGCCTTGAAATATTAAACCCGAAAATTGTGCGCTTGTCCTATTAATTAACACGTCAGATACGTGTAGTTGTTGTTTTGTCAATCTTATTTTGTCTGAATGCTGATATTCATGGCGGCTTTAGCTTTTGTTGCGTTAACGATTAAGTTTTTCTTCGTTTTTTATGGCCGTCCCAAACTTAAAAGAATGATAAACCTCGCTTTTTCTGTGACAATATGCCAGAAGCACCCGGAATTGTGTACTTTTGCACAACGATGAAGATGACAGACAATGCAGTGCCGCACGGCATGCGCTACAGGGATTATGCCGCTTTCCTACGTGAGCATTTTGACGGAAAAGTACAGAAGCTTTCAGTCGATGCCGGCCTTGGATGTCCTAACCGTGACGGAACAATCGGGTGGGGCGGTTGTTGTTATTGCAACAACCTGAGTTTTGTGCCCTCTTATTGCAGTGCGTCCGATTCGGTTGCCGTGCAGCTCGAGAAAGGCAGACGCTTTTTCGGGCGCAAGTACCCTGAGATGCGATACCTGGCCTATTTTCAGGCGCATACCAATACGTATGCCCCTTTGCCTGTGCTGCAAAGACTTTATGAGGAGGCTCTCGGAGTCGAGGGCGTCGATGGCCTTGTGATTGGCACACGCCCTGATTGTGTGTCTGATGAGCTGCTCGACTATTTGGCTTCTCTTGCGCGTTATAGCCATATCATGATGGAGTATGGTGTTGAAAGCGTTGACGACGGGCAGCTGCGCTTTCTGAACAGAGGACATACCTTTGCCGAGGCTTGTTCGGCCATACGGCGTACGGCGGAGCGCGGCATCTTCACTACAGCGCATCTCATCCTCGGGCTGCCCGGTGATACAATTCCTTCGATGTTGAGCCAGCCTTCATTGCTGTCCGGCCTTCCGTTGGATGTCTTGAAGCTGCATCAATTGCAGATTGTCAGAAATACGCCTCTGGCCTTGCTCTATGACAAGCAGCCGCCGATGTTTTCTTCATTGTTTCATACACCCGAAGCCTATGCATCGTTGCTTTGCGAATATTTGCGGCGCCTGCGTCCCGACATGGCAGTTGCACGCTTTACGGCACAGTCTCCGCCCGAAATGCTCGTTGCTCCCATGTGGGGAATGAAGAACTACGAGTTTGTCGATTTGCTGAAACGAAAGCTGCGGGAAGCCGGTGCGCGACAGGGCGATTTGTATGTCGGCAGGCCTTAGCCCTGCATGGCTTTGCCTTTCTTTTACTTGAAAGATGTGACGAAAAGCCGGTATTTACTTAATCTTTGGGATGTCCTTGGCAGGTATTTTCGCAAGTAACCTTTTTGGGGCTTATGGGAAAGTCGTAACTTTGCACTAAAAAGAAAATCCATGAATTATATATCACTGCTCGTTTCCACAAAGCCCGAAGGCTTGTTTCATGAAAGACTGGACGACTTGTTCTTGAGAGTCAAGGCTGAAATGTCAAGGCTTGGCCTGCAGCCTGCCAATCTTGCCTGGTCGCGCGTATTCCTAAGTGATTCTGCCAATCAGCTGGAGCTTTTGGAAAATCACCCCATATTTGTGTCCTTGCTCTCTCGCACCGCATTTTCTTATGTGGAGCAGCCGCCCTTGGACGGCGGCAAGATTCAGCTGCTGCTGAATCTGGTGCCTGAAGGCGTTGTGAGTTCGGGCACGCACGATAAATGCGTGTTGCAAGTGGGCGGAAAACGGCATTTGTGGCAAAGCATCCGCTTTAAGCCGGCCGAGACAAAGGGAAAGACGGCCTACGAACTGACCCGCGAGGCTTTCAGACGGCATAAGGAATGGCTGGCCGGGCAGGGACTGGCTCTGAAAGATAATTGTGTGCGCACATGGTTCTTTGTTCGTGACATTGATCATAATTATCATGACGTTGTTGTGGCACGCAACGATGTCTTCGACGAAGAAGGCCTGACTTCGGAAACACATTTTATCGCTTCAACAGGAATTGGCGGGTGCAGTGAAAACCCCGATGCCTTAGTGAGCGTTGATTTTTGGTCGGTCGATGATGCCGGCATGGTGCAGAAATATCTACAGGCACTCGACTACCTGAATCCCACGCATGAATATGGCGTGGCTTTCGAACGGGGCGTGATGCTTTCTCAAGGAAACGCACGCAACATACTGATTTCCGGTACGGCCAGCATTGACAAGCAGGGCAATTGCCTCTATGTCGGAGATGTATATAAACAAACAGAACGCCTTTTCTTGAATATCGGGAAGCTGCTGGCCGATGGCGGAATGGATTTTTCCAATGTCAGGAATATGATTGTGTACCTGCGCGATGTTTCAGATTACAACCTTGTCAAAGAATATCTGGATACCCGCTTTCCCGATTTGCCGAAAGCCATCCTGCTGGCTCCGGTGTGCCGGCCTCACTGGCTGATAGAAGTGGAGTGCGTGGCGTCCTGTTGAACACTGACTTTTCGCTTTTAAAACGGCAGGCTTTCTTTTCAAAAGGGAGCCTGCCGTTTTAGCATGCAGACGCTTTCTTTTTGTTGTGGGCGTGAGCCTTTGCGTTAAAGCCGGCAGTTTCTGCTTTTGGGCATTGACGCACGATCAATCGAAGATATGGAAAGCCTCAGAATTATCGTTCTCGTGCCTTGAGTGAACGAAAATGAGCCTTGTATAGCCTATTTTGTATAGCAGGCTTGAAAATCGGATGTATTTTCGAGCTTTTTTTGAGGTGGTATATCCGAAAAAATGTATCTTTGCAAGGAAAAGATTCAATAAACCTGTATTGAGCTTGAAACAATGACCTTGAATATTGGCGTAGCAAGTGGAACTTGACGCAATATTGGTTCTTTTTTGCTTCTTGGTTGATTGGGCGATTGAATGTACAACTCGTGATAGGAATTAGATAGTTGTTTAAAAATGAGTAGCTTGACAAGAAAACTGAAGCTGTGTGTTGCATGCTTGCTGTTGTCCTCGACAGTGGGCTTTGCGGCTAAAGCAGAGAAAAAAGCGCCTTGGTGGCAGGACCCCACAGTGAACCGGGTCAATGTCATGACACCGAGAGCTTCTTTTTTTGCCTATGAAACGGATGAACTTGCACGTAAAATGAAAAAGGAGTCTTCTTCCCGGTTTATGAGCTTGGAAGGAAAGTGGAAATTCAATTGGGTGAAAGACCACGACAAGGCTCCGGCCAATTTCTATGAGACCGGTTATGACGACTCGAAATGGGTGGAGTTTCCTGTTCCGGGCCTCTTTGAGATTAACGGATATGGTGACCGCATCTATAAGAACGTAGGTTATGCATGGGCTACTCAGTTTAAATCCGACCCTCCATATATTGAAGAAAAAAACAACTATACAGGCTCTTACCGGCAGGAATTTGAAGTTCCGGCCAATTGGAAAGGACAGAAGATATATCTGCATGTAGGTTCTGCAACGTCAAACTTGAAACTCTGGGTGAACGGAAAGTTCGTGGGCTATAGTGAGGACAGCAAAGTGGAGGCCGAGTTCGACTTGACAAAATACCTGGTTCCCGGAAAGAAAAACCTTTTTGCCATGCAGGTGATGCGTTGGTGCGACGGCAGCTATTTGGAAGACCAGGACTTCTGGCGTTTCACGGGCATCGCGCGCGAAGTGTATTTGTATACAACTCCCAAGGCCCGGATCAGTGATGTGTTTGTTACACCCGACTTGGTCAACAATTACCGGGATGCGACATTGGACGTGAAGGTATCGGCAGAAAACGCCAATGGCAACAAGGTGAAGCTGGAGTTGAAAGACGATAAGGGTGCGACCGTGGCATCTGCTGAGGAAAAGGTGGCTGCAGGTAAGGTGCATCATGTGTTTAATTTGGACAATCCCGCAAAATGGTCGGCTGAAACACCTAACCTGTATACCTTATATATAACACTCACTGATGGCAAGTCGGTAAAATCCGTCATTCCGCAACGTGTGGGCTTCCGTAAGGTGGAGGTGAAAAACAGCCAGCTGCTTGTCAACGGGCAACCTGTGCTGATAAAGGGTGCCAACCGTCACGAGCTGGATCCTGATGGAGGCTATGTTATCTCTATGGAACGCATGATACAGGATGTTCAGGTGATGAAACGCATGAATATCAATGCTGTGCGTACATGCCATTATCCGGATGATCCCCGTTGGTATGATCTTTGCGATGAATATGGCCTCTATATGGTGGCAGAAACAAATATTGAAAGCCACGGAATGGGCTATGCCGATAAGACCTTGGCAAAAAATATGTTGTGGGGTCAAGCTCATGTTGAGCGCCAAGACCATAATATATTTGTTAACAAGAATCATCCCGCAGTTATTATATGGAGCTTGGGAAATGAGGCCGGTATGGGGATAAACTTTGAGAAAGCCTATAAGCATGTCAAGGCTTTCGATCCATCGCGCCCCGTTCAATATGAACGGGCTTGTTTCCCTGACAATCACTACGAAAACAAGGGCGGCTTTAAAATGGCCTATACGGATATTTATTGTCCTATGTATGAAAGTCCGTCTTCTGACGAAGCTTATCTGAAAGCAAAATTGCCCCAGCCATTGATCCAGTGCGAATATGCACATGCAATGGGCAATAGCGTGGGCAATTTCAAGGAATACTGGGAGTTGGTGCGCAAGTATCCTAACTACCAGGGAGGTTTCATTTGGGATTTTGTTGATCAGGGGCTGCGTGATTACAATAAGGATGGAAAGGAAATATTCACCTATGGAGGTGACTATGGTCGTTATCCGGCTTCTGACAATAACTTCAATTGCAATGGTTTGATAGCTCCGGATCGCACGCTGCACCCTCATGCATACGAAGTGACATACTATTATCAAAATGTGTGGACTTCTCCTGTGGATTTGAAAGCTGGGAAGGTAAAAGTCTATAATGAAAATTTCTTCCGTGCTTTGGACTATGTAACACTGGAATGGGAACTCCTTGCAAACGGAGAGCAGGTTGCCAAGGGACAGACGGATGTAAATGTCCCGGCACAAAAAACGGTAGAATATACTTTGCCGGGCTATTCGATACCTTCGAATGCCGCTGGCAAAGAGCTTTTGTTGAATGTTTCTTACATTCTAAAAAGTGATGAACCGTTGATGAAAAAAGGAGAAACGATTGCTTACCAGCAATTTCCGGTTACAGGATATCAATTCCCGACTCTGCCCGGCGTGTTGGCAGCGCAAAATGGTCAGGCTGTGGAAAAGCAGGAGCAACTGGCTTGCGTAATATTGAATGCCGGAAAGCTTACCGTATATTTCAACAAGTCTACCGGATGGATTGACTATTTGGACGTAGATGGCAGGCCGATGCTTGAAAAGGGCTATTCAGTGAAACCCGAGTTTTGGCGTGCTCCGACAGACAATGATATGGGAGCTGAATTGCACCGTAAGTGGGTGGCATGGAAGGAGCCGCAAATGGAGCTGAAATCGTTTAAGTGTGAGCAAAGTGGCAATAATTATGTCGTGACTGCCGACTACAAACTCCCATCCGTGGCATCGCAATTACTGATGACTTATACTGTTACGCCGAACGGAGAAATAATTGTCAACGAAAAAATGCAGGTCGACCACAACGCTAAGGATAAGCCGGAGTTGTTCCGTTATGGCATGCAGCTGGTAATGCCGGAGGCTTATACAGACATTGCATACTATGGTCGTGGCCCGATCGAGAACTATTGCGATCGTAATAATAATACATTGCTCGGCATCTATAATGACAAGGTTGCTAATCAATACGCTAAAGACTACATACGTCCGCAAGAGAGTGGTAACAAAACTGACATCAGATGGTGGAAGGTCATGAACGTGAGCAAGAAAGGCTTGGAATTCTATGGAGTTAAACCTATCGAATGTTCAACGCTGAATTACCTCGCATCTGATTTGGATGATGGTTGGGAGAAGCATCAGCGTCATTCAGGCGACTTGATGCCAAGACCTTTTTCGGTAGTGCATATTTCCGACCGTCAAATGGGTGTCGGTGGTATTCATAGCTGGGGAACGTTGCCGTTGCCTCAGTATAGGATTCCTTATGCGGATCAAGACTTCACATTTGTGATACGTCCCTTATCGCAATAACAGGAAGGAGTCTGTTATAGACTCCTCTGCTTGCGTTGGGAAATGGCTCTTTTGAATTGCTGAGAAGCCGTAGTTCTTGATAAAAATATAAGAGAAATGATTCCGATGGCATTCTCAGAGCCTGAAAACGTTAGCAAAACGGTGTTAAGTCCTTGTGTAAGAGCAAAGAGAAGCGCGAATAATTGTGTGAGAATTTTTGAAGGAAATGTCTCTTTGACGGCAAATCGGATTCCATGCTGAATATTTCAGCGCAAGGTGAACAATAAAGATGTAATATGTTTGATAAACAATAGTAGATTTGAAGGATATATATAAATGATAAATAAGCGAGGAAACAAGCAGTCTTTTCTAAGGCAACAGATGTTCATAATAAAAGTTAATCAACTGCACTTTCTCTTTGCAAGGCGCGGTAGAGAGAGGAAGAATCGCTAATTTTGTGTCAAACAGAGAAGACTCAATCAAGAAGAAATTAAATTAGAAATCATATAAAACTAAAATTTAATGTGTATGAAAGACCGTTTATTCAGAATGCGCAGGCAGCTCACAGGGGCTTTTGCACTGCTGTTGATTGGCGGGTTGATGTACTCTTGTTCAGATGATTACGACTTACCGGATAAGACTCCCGGTTGGTTGGGATCGAGTATCTATGCATACTTGAAGGATAAAGGGAACTACACCAATACTGTCAAGTTAATTGAGGATTTGGATTATACGGAGGTTTTAGCAAAGACTGGTAGTAAGACGTTGTTCGTCGCTGACGATGACGCCTATGCCCGTTTCTTTCAAAGCAATCCGTGGGGCGTCCGAAGCTACGAAGAATTGACACAATCGCAAAAACGATTGCTGTTGAATTCCTCTATGTTCGACAATGCTTATTTGTTGGAAATGATGCCGAACCTGTCTTCTTCTTCCATGGGTTCAGATGGAACATATCTTGACAGAAACCGTTGCTTGCGTCAGCCTACTTCTGTCGCTGTCAGCGATTATATAGGATTCGTTAAGTGGGATAGCTTGTATAATGGTCAGACGGTCCTTCCTAAGACTGAAAATCTGGGTCGTAATAATGCCGGTGGCAGAGCTGATAAGGATTATTGGGCACGTTTTCGTGAACAATCTAAAGGCGGAATCTACATGGTATCCGATGGTACGGCTCCTTTGATGGTGCATTGGATTGCAGGACAGTTGGGTGAACAAAAAATCACTAATGATGACTTTGCAAAAATAGTAGGAAAAGAACGCCAGCCGAATGATGCTTATGTATTTGGCAGCAAGGTGATTGAACAGGATATAACTTGCCAGAATGGCTATATTGATGTCTTGGACAATGTGTTCATTACGCCTGAAAATATGGCTGAGATGATTCGTACAAACGGCAGAACTACATTGTTCAGCCACATGTTGGATCGTTTCAGTGCTCCTTATTATAACGGTTCATTGACAAGACAATACCAGCAATTGAATCCGGCTGTAGACTCTGTATTTGAAAAACGTTACCTTTCGGCACGTTCGCAGGGTGGAAGCGCATTGGAGAGAGACCCGAGCAACAACAGAGTTTCTTATTATTTGACTTACGACCCGGGGTGGACTACTTATTATAACGCCAGCCATGGTGTACAAGTGGATATGGGAGCCATGTTCGTTCCTTCAGATGATGCTATCCGTAAGTACTTCTTAGACGGAGGTGGCGGTCAGTTCTTGATGGACGCATATGCGACAGAAAAGCCCGTAACTGCAGAAAACCTGATGTTCAATTTGGATCAGGTGCCATTGGAAGTTATTCAGGCATTGATTAATAACTTGATGAAGGCCTCCTTTATTGAGACGGTGCCAAGCAAGTATCTGACCATCATGAATGATGCACGTGACCCGATGTTCTCAAATGCTGCTACAGTAGAAGAATATAAAGCGAAGATTGACACTTGCTTGATTGCAAACAATGGTGTCGTTTATGTGATGAACGAAGTTTATACACCCGCAAAATATGCTTCTGTATCTGCACCTGCATTGGTTGGTGACAGCTTGCGAATCTTCAACTGGGCAATTACTGCGGATGATAAGTATATTACCAATCCTAATTCGGCTCCGTTGAACTCGTTTATTTCTACTTATTTGTTGGCGATGAGTACGAACTTCAGTTTCTTCATTCCGACGGATAATGCTTTGCAGACTTATTATGACCCTGTGTACATGTCGCATACTCAGCCTTATGTGCTGGCATTCAGATATGACTCGCGAAGTACATCTAATCCTGTTACTGCAAGAGCTAAGAAGTATGATCCTCTGACCGGAGAAATTGATTCGGTATATGCATCTGTCACCATATCGTCTACGATAGTAAATAACCGTTTGAAAGATATGCTGGATGCTCATATCATTGTCGACTCGACTGCTGCCAAGTTGGGTGTTTATGATGGTAATGAATATTATATCTCCAAAGGCGGGGCACCGGTTAAAGTGTCACGTCCCAACGATGGTATAAATGGTATGACAGTATATGGTGGTTGGCAATTGAATCATCCCGGACAAGAATGTCATGTTAAGGAAATCTTTGATAAGTCTGAGAAAACCAACGGTTACGGTAATGGTATGACTTATGTTATTGATCGTCCTATACAGTCGACGGTTAAGTCTGTATATTCAATTATGAATGATGATGAAAACGAGGACTCTCCTTACCGCGAGTTCTTTGAACTATGCAATGTTGATGCGGATGTGATTGATAATTCCGGATTCTTGGATGAGTATACTAATATTAAGGAGAAAGATAATGCACGTAACCGTTATATGGTCTTTGTTAGTGGTAAGTGCATGGATCAGAATGTCCGTTTCTTCAATACCTATCGTTATACAGTGTATATTCCTACAAATGAAAGCGTACGTGAGGCAATAAATAACGGTTTGCCTACCTGGACAAAGATTTCGGAATATATTGCTGGCAAACAGGAAGTCCTAAAAGCTCATGAAAATGAGTGGTCTGATGAAGAAGTTGCCGCATTTACTGATGACTACAAGCAGAAAGCTCAGGCAATGGTAACTTGTCTCTTGAATTTTGTGAAGTATCATTTCCAGGATAACTCAGTATTTGTAGACAATAATCCTATTGAAACTACTGCTTATGAAACGGCTTGTATCAATAATGTGACTAACCGTTATATTACATTGGAAGTGTCTTCTGCCAATGGCAAATCGCTCGATGTAAAAGACAAGGATGGCAATACTCGACATGTCATTACTGAAGAAGGGCAGGAGCGCAACTACAATATGTTGACGAGAGATATGGAATTTGATGCTGCCAAAGATAATTCGAAGACCATTTCCACGTCGTCTTTTGCAGTATTGCACCGTATTGATGGCGTTTTGAATTTCATGGAACTTAATGGCAGTCGCTATGATACGGAATGGCAGGATGCAGCCGGTGCCAAGAAATTTGTAGCTAAGTATCGTATTAGAAAATAAAATAACGTACTATGAATAAGATAAAGTATCTTCTGTTGCTTATGCTATGTTGCAGCTTTACTGTGACATATGCACAGAAAAGAATTTCGGGCCGGGTTTGGAACCCACAAGACGGTCCGGCAATGATGGCAAACGTAGTTGAAGTCGATGCCAATAATCGTATCCAGTCAGCTACTCAGACCGATATGAATGGTAACTTTACAATGATTATTAAGAATCCTAACAACATTCTGAAAGTTAATTATATTGGTTATCGTCCATGGCAAAGTAAGATTGGTTCAACAACCATGTTCAAGATTCAATTGGAGAAGAACACACGAAACTTGAAGGACGTCAAAATCCGGGCGGCCAAGAGAGTGAAGAGCAATGGTCTTTCTATCCCGCAGCGTGAGGTTTCAGTTGCATCTCAAACCTTGGATATGGACGAAATGAAGGGACTTTCGTTTGAATCTGCCGACCAGGCACTTCAAGGTCAAATTGCAGGTCTTGATATTGTGGCCAATTCCGGTAACTTGGGCTCAGGTATGAGTATGCGTCTTCGTGGTGTGACTACCATTAGTGGAAACCAAGAGCCGTTGATTGTTGTAGATAATCACATTTTGGAAAACTATTCTTCGACAGATGTCGATCTTCAAGATATGGACAATACAGAGCAGTTCGCAAATCTGTTGAATGTAAATGTTGAGGATATCAAGAGCATCGAAGTAAAGAAAGATGCCGGTGCCTGTGCCATGTGGGGTGCAAGAGGTGCAAACGGTGTTATTGAGATTACAACACGTCGTGGTGTGAAGGGCAAAACCCGCGTATCCGGCAACTACTATTTCACAGGCAGCTGGCAACCGGCCGGTATGAAAATGTTGAATGGAGACGGTTATACCATGATGTTGAAAGAAGCCTACTTCAATCCTCGTCAGAGTGACCTTACATCTAATATGGTTGAGCTTTCTTATAAGCGTGATAGAACTGCTTATTATGGAAACTACAACAAAAATACAGATTGGATTGATGAAGTAACACAGTTTGGCCAATCACATAAGTATTATGTAAGTATCACCGGTGGTGGTGAGCAGGCTCGCTTCCGTGTGTCCGGCGGTTATGACCATGAAACAGGTACTATCATCAAGCAGATGTTGGATCGTTTCAGCACTCGTATGACTTTGGATTATGATGTGTCTGACCGTATAAAGTTTAGCTCCAATTTCTCTTTGACTTATACCAAGAATAACCAAAATTATACGGATATATTGAAGAGAGCATATCAGGCGATGCCTAATATGAGTGTGACACGATGGGCTTACGATACTTCCACTGATTCTTATTATGATACCGGCGAATATTTTAAGATGTTCCCGCGTTATGGTGTTGCCGGTATGGTGCCTGATGGATACACTTCATATTATTTGAATGACATGATAGGTAATGGCAACCCTGTTGCGATAGCAAATTTGTCATGGAAGAAGCTGAGCAGTTATACTATCAGTCCTCAATTCGAGCTTGAATATAAACTTTTGGGTAAAACTGCCGAAAAGACACAGCTGAACTACCGTGGTGAGGTTTACATGAATGCAACATCAAATGTAACTGATGCATACTATCCCGGCGCTTTGTCTACAGGTTCATGGTCAGATGATATTAATTTGAGTGCCAAAACAACGAACCGCGGCTTGACATTTACTACGACACATTACCTGACGTTTATACCAAAACTTCCTGAAGATCATTCTGTTCAGGCAATGGTGCGTGGTGAAATGTCAACCTATAATGGCAATGAGCAAAAGATAAGTTCTCGTGGTTTGGTTGGTGGCATTACTGACCCGACTGTGAATGCTTACTTGACCGGTGCAAGTACAAGTACGTCAAAATCTCACAGTTTGAACTTCTATGCTACGGTGCACTATGCCTATAAGTCTAAATATGTGCTTGATGCTGCAGTCAGAGCAGACGGAAGCACAATGTTCGGTAAGGAAAAACGCTGGGGTTATTTCCCGAGTATTTCTGGACGTTGGAATATAAGCGATGAATTGTTCTTCCGTCCGTTGAAGGGTGTTATCAATATGTTCTCATTTGCTCCCGGATGGGGTATCAACGGTAATTTGCCTAATCCGAATGTTGCAAAAACGACGACAATTCAATTCAATGAGTACAATAATAAAGGAACATATGGTTACAATGGTACCTATATGTCTGCTATTGCTCCGGCAAACCTTCGTTTGACAACCTTGCAGTGGGAAAAGACTCAATCTTGGAACTTAGGCTTCAACTTGAATTTCTGGGAAGATTTGTTGTGCTTCAATTTAAACTTGTATAGAAAGAATACCTCTGAACTTCTTCAGGCCAATGTGAAAATACCTTCGTCTGTAGGTTATTCTAAATTGGACTGGGCAAACGTCGGACGTCTTAAGAATACAGGTTGGGAGTTGAATGCTTCTACAAAAGATATCTTTAAGATTGGCAAGTTCTCTATGAAAGTGAAGTTCAATGCGTCTCAAAACCGTAACCGTATTATGGAAATGGATGCGAGTGTATTGTCAACTATAAATGGAGATTTCAACTATCAGAATGAAAACTATCTGAGCCGTGTTCAAATAGGAAATGCATTGTATTCGATTTACGGTTTCCGCTACAAGGGTGTTTATCGCTATAATTACGATCATTCAGGCTATTTTGCAGATGAATCAAAGAATGCTTTGTATGGTGAGAACACTGCTGCCGCAGCTGCTGCCCGTGGTGAGAATGCAACCTGCCCGATTGCGCGCGATGCCAATGGCAATATTATATTCGATGCTGACGGTAATCCGCTGCGCATGTATTATAATTATGGTAATACAAACTATCAGTTTGCCGGTGGTGATGCCATCTACGAGGATATTAACCACGACGGTCAAATCAATGAACTTGATATCGTTTACTTGGGTAACTCGAATCCTTCTTTCAATGGTGGTTTCGGCTTCGATTTCAAGTATGGTCGTTGGACATTGAAGACAAGTTTCAATGTGCGCCTTGGTGCTGATATCGTTAACTTGGCACGCATGTATGCCGAGGATATGCGTACCAATAAGAATCAAAGTGCCGCAGTAAGTTGGCGTTGGCGCAAGAATGGTGACATTACGGAAATTCCGCGTGCGATGAATGTTAACGCCGGTTCTTCTTATAATGCTTTAGCCAGTGACCGCTACGTTGAAAACAGTGATTTTATACGTCTACAGTATATGCAGCTGAGCTATACTTTCGACAAATCTTTCTTGAAACGTTTAGGTTTGGGACTGAGTGCTCTTTCGTTCTCTTGTTCAGCAAACAACTTGTTCTTCCTGACCAAGTATAAGGGCGTTGACCCCGAACACGCAGCAAGTGGTTATTCTCCTGCGTTTGATGATTCTCAGACCCCGAGATCTCGTTCGATTACATTTAGTTTGAATTTCTCGTTCTAATGATTGTGGATTATGGAAAAAAATGGAACATATAAAAAACTGATACTTCCCTGCTGCATTGCTTTGACGGGGCTCTTTTCCTCATGCAGCATGTTTGACGATTTCTTGACGGTTTATCCGACCAATCAAATCACAGGCGAGCAGTTTTGGGAAGATAAAAATGACTTGACCAGTGTGCTGGCATCTTGCTATAAGCAGTTTACCGAAACGGATGTCACACGCAGATTGTTTGTATGGGGTGAATTGCGCTCGGATAATTTTATCCTGAAGAAGGAGGATAATGAAGATATCAAAAACATAGTGAATGCCAACCTGCTTCCAACCAATGGCTGGTATGATTGGTCTACTTTCTATTCCGGTATAGGTTATTGCAATTTGGTACTGTCCAAGGGTGAAGAGGTTATTGCCCGTGACCCGAGTTTTACTGAAAGCGATTGGAAACCTATAGCAGCCGAGTGCAAAGCGCTGCGTGCATTGTATTACTTCTACTTGGTACGTGCTTTCCGTGATGTGCCGTTCAATGTGAAGTCTACTGACGTCAGTGAGGGAGCTCGTGATCCGATGCCTCAGGTACATTCTCAGGAAATCCTAACCTACTTAATCAATGATTTGGAAGGTTGTAAGGATGACGGTATGTTGGATTATGGTTCGGACGTTTTCAATACCAGCCGCATTACAAAGAATGCCATCTATACAATTTTAGCTGATTTGTATTTGTGGAGAGCATGTAAGAATGCCAGTCCTGATTCTGCCGCCGTTTATCCCGGCCAGTCTCAGTCAGACTATGCAAAAGTGGTGGAGTATTGCGATTATGTGTTGAAAGACAAGTTGCATGAATTCCAAAAGGAACGTGTAAGTTATTATGGTTCGCGAGATGCAACCAAGATGCCATTGCCGTTGTATGTTCCTCAAACAACGGGGCGAGTTTCCGACATTCCTTATCGAAATCTCTTTGGCAACAAAGGCTCTCTTGAGAGTATCTTTGAGATAGCATTTGACGGAACTTCAACTAAAAACGAGCTGGTCACTTATTTTTATGGTGGTGTTAAGGATGGAAATGTTGAAGTAGGCTATGTCGGTGGCTCTAACATAACACAGACATTAGACCTTAAGCCCGATGGTGGTAAGAACATCTATTGCCAAACAGATATGCGTGCTGTTGAAAACCTGATGTATGACGGCGGTTCTACAAGTGCTCAAACATTCCAGGTCATCAAATATATTGCCAGTGATGTGGAGGTTGTTGATGGAACCAATGTTCGCAAGTCTGCTGATAACTCTTCTAATAATGTAAGTTACTCAGGACGTAGATCGATTAACTCCATGGATGCTAACTGGATTCTCTATAGAGTTTCAGATGTTATCTTAATGAAAGCTGAAGCGATGGCTTGCCTCGCTGAAGAAGGATCTCCCGAATTGGAAGAAGCATTTAACTTAGCATATGCGGTATTGGATCGTTCAAATCCCATGATTGAAACAAAGAACAAGTTGAAATATTCCTCTTATGGTTCAGCAAGCTTAGTATTGGACTTTATTATGAGGGAGCGTCAACGTGAATTTTTTGCTGAAGGTAAGCGTTGGTTCGATTTGGTTCGCATGGCATTGCGTGACAATTCAACGCAAAAGATGTTGAATTTGTTAACTGCCAAGTATGCAACCAACGCAAGTGCCATTAAGGCAAAGCTGGCAACTCTTAATTCGCTCTTCAGTCCTGTGCTGAAGGATGAAATCAAGGTCAATCCTGCTTTGGTTCAAAATCCTGCTTGGGTAGTTGATGAAACGATAGAGAGACACTAAAATGAAACGTTCGGAATCAATGTCTATATTTTGTCGCATCCTGACCAATGGTGGATGTTGATTCCGAATACATTTTGCCATAACGGAAAATTAAAATTAAAGATATATGAAAAGAATATATAACAAATGGCTCAAAGGTGGATTGCTGGGCTTGCTTGCCGTTTTTGCCTTCGCTTCTTGTTCTGATGACCATTTTGATTTGAATACAAGCAATGCTTCCGGAACCTTGTGGGAGAATCTCGTGGCTACGCCAGGAACTGCGAACTTTGCTAAGATATTGGAAAAAACCATTGTTAATAAGAAGTCGTATGGCGTTCCCGCTACGATATCTTATAAGGACTTGCTTAACTCATCGCGTGTTTTTACCGTTTGGGCTCCAAAAGATGGGACTTATGATGAGGAAAAGTGGTTAAAACTTTTGGAAGAGGGTAAGAATGAGCTTGTGGAGAAGCAATTCGTGCGTAACCACATAGCATGTTTTAACTATAACGGTGCTTATGCTACATCTGAGAAATTGCAGCTATACAACCAAAAATATGCTGTGTATGATGCAGCAAACAACAAATTCATGGGAGTAGACATCTCTGATGGCGAGTATAAAAACATAGCCTCAGTCAATGGTACGCTACATCTGTTGGAAGGTGAAGCTCCTTATTCGCCCAGTTTGCGTGAACTGATTGAGATTACTCCCGAAACATCTGATTTGTGTCAGTACATATTGGACAAGGATACACTTGAGTTCAGAGAAAGTTGGAGTACTCCGGGCTCTACAGTTAATGGTCAAATTCAGTATGTGGATTCCTATTTTGTTGAAAGCAACAAGATTCTTCCATATGTTGCAATGAATGAAGACTCCCTTTCTGCCGCTATTATTCCTTCGAATACAGCGTGGCAGGAAGCAATTGACAAGATTTCGCCATTTTATAACTACAAGGAAACGTATGTTTACTATGATGACGATGCTGCAAAATACGTGACTGATACTATCAAGGCCGACTCATTGCAGGAGCTTTATACGAAAGAAGTAATCTTTGATAACATGTTCTACAGCCTCCGTGAACAGAGAGGGTTTGATTACACGACTGCAGATGTGAATACTGTAAAGAATTTCTTTGAGACAGCCGACTCGTTGGTTTCTACTGCTTACTACTATAGTTCCAGAACCGGCCATCAGCATGCGCCTGACTGCCGTGTCTTGACAGAAGGAAAGACTCCACTTAAGGGTAGTAACGGTTATGCGTTCATAACAGATCATTTCAATTTCAAAGCCAACAAGGCTTGGCAGTATGATATAATAGTCGAGGCCGAGTACACCAGCTATTATAACCAACGCCTGAGTAAATATTATTTGCCCGAAGGTGGATTGGTATATCACAGCGTTACTGATGGCAATCGTAATGATTCAGTAAAGGGACGTGTACGAAACAATGCTTACATTGAGTATGTTCCTGTCAATGCATCTTCCAAGCAGACAGTTGCATACGATTTGCCATCGGTATTGTCAGGTACATATGATATTTATGTAGTGATAGTCCCCGAAAATATGACGGATCCTTCCAATAAGAATCCAAAATGCAATCAGTTTAATGCAACATTGCAGTATGACTTGGATTCAAAGGGAAAGGCATCGACCATCAAGTCGGATAAGACGTTCAAGTCGGATCCATCTAAGGTTGATACGATTCTCCTCTTTGAGAATTTCAAGTTCCCTTATTGCTATGACCATATCCGCAATTCTTACCCGGTATTGTCTTTGCAGGTAGTTCGCTCTGTTGCTGAGTTCAAGACAGTGACAACAACCATGTATATTGACTGTTTCATCCTTAAAGGTAAGGACGAGTAGTACGTGTTAATTTAAAATATACGACAATGAAAGATATAAGAAGAAATTATTATTTGAGAAGGGCCTTCGGTATTGGTTTCGGCCTCATCTTCTTGACCGGAATTTCTCCTATGTATGCTCAAGACATCGAAGATGGTGATGAGGCAGAGGAGGAAGTAACGGAGCAAGTTGCCAAAAAACGCCCTTTGCCTGCCGGTCCTACTTATCAGATGAAAGAGATTTCCGGACAAATTTTTGATGCCGCTACTCGCAAGCCGCTTGCCGGTGTCCAGGTTCAGGCATTGAATGATATCCGTTATACAGCGATGACGGAAGAGGATGGGCGCTATAAGATATCTGTGCCTGTATTTGTTACTGCCTTGTATGTTGCTACACCCGAATACAATCCTGTTCAAGTGGCAATAAAGGATGGTCCGATTAATGTGAATTTATACAGTTCTGTTTTCAAATCGTTCTTCAAGAATGGTACGGAAGTCTTTAGGTCACAATCTGCAGCAACTGAAAATTCGTCAGCCTTAACTGTGGAGCAAGACATCGAAGGCCAGCTGAATGGAACAGTACGGACCATGTCGCGCGGTGGCCTGCCGGCACAAGGTGCTGCCATGTTCATCAATGGTTTCAATTCGCTCAATGCAACCGCTCAGCCTTTGGTCGTAGTCGACGGTGTCATATGGGACATGCAGTATGACCGCAGTGCTATTCATGCAGGTTTCATCAATAATGTCTTTGCATCTTTGGACCCTGAAGATGTGGAAAGTGTTCGTGTTCTTGATACGGGAACAGCTCTCTACGGTGCCAAGGGCGCAAATGGTGTCATTGAAATAACCACAAAGCGTGGCCGTAACCGTGCAACAAGAATCGGTGTTCGCATTTATGGTGGAGTTGAAACTACGCCCAAGACATTGGATGTAATGAGCGGTAATCAGTATAGAAGCTATCTTACTGAGATTTTAGGCACATATGTTCCTTCCAATCCCAGTGATCGCTTGACATACTTGCAGCTGATTTCCAGCCGTCCTTTCATGAACGAAGATCCTAATTATACGTTCTATGACATCTATCATAACAATGAAAACTGGCAGAAAGATCTTTATCACACTGCCGTAACTCAGAATTACCGAGTTAATGTGCAAGGTGGTGATGAGATAGCCATGTATGCGTTGTCATTAGGTTACACAAGTTCTGATGCAACAGCAAAGGATAACGATTTCAACCGTTTGAATATCCGTTTCAATACTGACATCAATATGACGGATCGTCTGTCAACAGCCTTTGACATCTCTTATTCGCGGTCGGCTTATAATATGCGTGACAATGGTTGGGCTGAGGATTATTCGAAGTCAAACATCGCATCTCCTAATGTGTTAGGACTTATTAATGCTCCGATGATAAGCAAGTATGCATACTATGTGTATTGGGATGAAGCTCAGCAGAGAAACCTCTTGACTCCTGCCAGCAATATTTATGCCGGTAAGAATTATACCGATAGCAACAACCCGTTCCGTTTCGGTGAAGATTATGGTACTGCAGCTTTGGCCAATCCGTATTGGATACTTGAGAACGGTCAGGGTGACAATAAGAACTATGAAGAGCAGACACAGTTCACTTTGAACTTCAATCCCAAGTTCCAGTTGAACTCTTGGCTGACGATAGGAGATCGTTTCAGTTATGTCATGAACCGTACTTCTGAGCTCTATTATATGCCTAACAATGGTACCCCGCAGAAATTTGTTGATGGCTTAGGCGCTGTAACAAGTGCTGTAAGGTCTCAATTCGCTGATGAAAGTGCCATTGCAAATAACTTCTATTTGCATGCTGACAAGCATATGGGTGAGCATACGTTGTCTGCAACTGCAGGATTCCGTTTCAACACGTTTAACTTCTCGAACAGTTACACCAACGGTTACAATAACTCTAATGACAAGATGCCTAATTTGTCCTATTCTTTGCAGTATCTTACATATGGAGGTACCAATGACACTTGGACCAATCTTGCCTACTACCTGGATGCTCACTACAATTATCTGAACCGCTACTTCCTCGATGCAACTGTAACTGCTGAGGCATCATCCCGTTTCGGCAAGAATACCAAGGAAGGAGTCAAATTGTTCGGTGTGAAGTGGGCTACATTCCCGTCGATACGTGCAGCGTGGCTGATATCATCTGAGCCATGGTTCAACTTCAAGCCGGTAAATTATCTGAAGTTATCTGCCGGTTATGAAGAGTCAGGTAACGACAATATCGATTACTACGCAAGTCGTACATATTTCTCGAATGAAAAATTCCTGAATACTTCGACAGCTTTGACTCTTGCCAATATTGCCAATTCCGAAATACAGTGGGAGACGACCCGCCGCCTCAATGCAGGTTTGGAAACGAGCTTGTTGGACAATCGCTTGAACTTGGGAGTCAACTTCTTTTGGAGCAAGACATCCAATTTGTTGACCTTGCAGAATCTGAACTATCTGACCGGTCTTCCTTCCATGTGGTCTAACAATGGTGCATTGAAGAATACCGGAGCCAGTGTAAACATCAGTGGAATAGTTGTCAATTCGAAGAATTTCACTTGGGAACTTGGTTTCAGTGTAGGCCACTATAAGAATGAAATCACCGAGCTTCCCGACAATGACCTTATGAAGCTGTACAATCTGAATGAAGATGGCAGCAAGGGTGACATCTATAAGACATTCCAGGGTTATACGTCTTCCATTTATGGAACAAACAATATCCTGACCAGTGTCGGCAATGCCGCAGGTGTTTTCTACGGATATCAGACCAAGGGCGTTTTTGCTGACGAAGCAGAAGCATCAACAGCCGGTAAGTTCGGATATTTGAGATATCCAACCGGTTACGTAGGAGACTCCTATCGTAATTTCAAGGCCGGTGATGTTCATTTTGTAGATCAGAATGGCGATGGTTGGATTTCAGAAGCCGATATGGTCAAGATAGGCGATCCTAATCCTGATGTATATGGCAATATATTCACGAGCTTTGGCTTCTTGAAGAATTTCAAGCTTGATGTCATTTTCAAATATTCTTTGGGTAATGACATCTATAACTACCAGGCTTCCCAACTGGAGCAATCCAGCAATCTGTGGAATCAGACAACGGCTGTTCTCAACCGTTGGACACACAATGGGCAAGTAACCGACATGCCTCGTGCTGTGCTTACGTCAAGTACTGAGTGGGTCAACAACGAACGGTTCTCAGACCGTTGGATTGAAGATGGCTCTTTCCTTAAGTTGAAGAAAGTACGTTTGACATACAAATTACCTCTATCACTCTCTTGGTTGCAAGGATTTACTGTTTGGGGTGAAGCAAACAACCTGTTCACCCTCACCAAATACAGAGGTCTGGATCCCGAGGTTTCTTGTGGTAACGGTGTATTATATCAGGGTATAGATTCAGGAATGTTGCCTCAGTCCCGTTCTTTCAACTTTGGTGTAACTATTAACTTGTAAAAATGCGAAACAATGAAAAATAGATCGTTTATATCAATATTCGCCATTCTGTTTGCGGTCACTTTCACGGCTTCATCTTGCGATGACATGCTGACGCCTGAACTGAAACGTTATAGTGAAAACTATGCTCAAGACTCGGTTTATTCTGCTTTCGGTATATTGAAGAGTCTTCAGAATGTTGGTTCACGTTCAGTCTTGCTTGATGCAGCGCGCAGCGACCTTTCCACGACGGGCATCTATACCTCTGATTCCATCAAGAGTATAGCTGATTTTGAGAATCCCGAAGATGGTGACAATAAGTTGCTCAATGCTGCCGATTATTACCATATTATCAACTCCTGCAACTTCTATATGGCGCGCGTCGACACTTTGCTTGAAAAGAACGGTGTGCCTGAGATGAAGCGAGAGTATGCACAGATTCAGGCCATCCGTGCCTGGACATATTTGCAGCTTGTGCGTTTCTATGGAAGCGTACCGTTCATCACCGAACCAGTAGCCACTACCGAGCAGGCCACTTATTTGGAAAAGAATGCACCTCGTGTCAACAAGACCAATCTTGCAGATATGCTTCTTGAGGCCGGTCTGTACCGTGCATACGAGTTGCAGAAGCAGTATGGCATGCCCAATTATGGTGAAATAAACAATGGTTACAGCCGTTATACTACTTTGCGCATGTTCGTGCCTATCCAGTTGGTGCTGGGCGATGCCTACCTGATGCAGAATCAGTATCAGAAGGCTGCAGAGACTTATTATGATTATCTGACTGATACCAAGATTGGTTCTCCAAATGACAGGAATGAAGTATTCAAGGTGGGTTATGAGACGAATTATCGTGACGGACAAATCGCCGGTTATACTTTGAGATCCAATGATTGGGCAGAATGCATGAAATTCAATACGGATGAGCAGCTTTTCGTAACAATTGGCGCTGCCAATTCCACCATGGGTAAGATGCTGACTGACGTAGCTCAGACGTTCGGCTTCAAGACTTCTTCAACTGTGAGCGGCTCTTCGGGTTCTGTATCAGTAGAGCCCAACGAGAGCTACCAGCAGATACTTCCGTCGAAGAATTACTTGTCGTTGAACGAGCAGCAACATTATTGCAAATGGGAGTCGCAGAACGGTGTAGAAACAATCATTTATTTCGATGATTTGGCAGATGGCCGCTTGTATGGCACTGCACCCGAATATGAGTTCACACGTGGTGAGAAATCACGCATCATCGACAAGTATGCGATTGGTTCGATGCTTTATTCCTCTACGTCTTGGGGTGCTTCGTCCAATTTCTTCAGCATGCAGTATCATATCACGTTGTATCGTAAGGCCTTGCTTTATTTGCGATTCGCAGAAGCCATCAACCGTATGGGCTTCCCGCAGATAGCTTTCGGTGTATTGAAAGACGGCCTTTGGCGTCAGACTTTCCCGACATTGGACTATAAGACCATCGATGGTAACAAGTATTATATCAACAAGAAAGACACTTTGGGCATATTCCTGCCCAAGAAGGATGAGGCCGGCAATGTCATCGTAGACTCCTTAGGTGTGGCTGTTCTCGATACATGTCTGTTTGCCGACGGTTATGCTGCCGACACAACTTTGATACAGAGGAATGTTCCCTATCTTTCTTCAGAGCCTAAGGCTTATGCCGGCGGTATGTATTACGTGACACTCGATGAGATGGTGCGTGCCGAGAAGTACAAGTTCCTCTCTGAGTTCTGGACCAAGGACCTGTGGAATAATCAGGAGTTGGAGAGTGGTAATTTCCGTGCCGGTATTCATTCGCGCGGCTGTGGCAACACGGGTGGTCATCAGGATACGGTTTACACTTATGCCAAGATGGTTGCCAAGAAAGTTGCTGCCAACCGTGCCCGTCTGAACGGCCTGCCTTATCAGTCGCAGGTTGAGTTGGAAAACAGATTGCATATAGGCGACATGCTGTTGACTGAATCGGCTGTGCTGCCCGACTCAGTTGCCGCTCAGTATGCTGATGTCACAAGAATCACAGATGATGAGATTATCAATGCTGTAGAAGACCTTATTATTGACGAGTGCGCCCTTGAAACAGCGTTTGAAGGTCACCGTTTCACTGACTTGCTGCGTTTTGCCGACCACAAGACCGATGCGGGCATGAATGGTAACGACTGGTTTGCATGGAAAATGGCTCGCCGCAACAATTCTGCAACAGACGATGCCTCTATGTACGATGCAGGCATTTATGCCAAGATGCAGGACGACACCTATAAGTTCTTCCAATTACCGAAGAAAAAATAAGAAAGTTCTTTTTCATATCATTTGACCCGGGCAAAACTTGCCCGGGTTTTTATTTGGTTTGTAAGTAAGCAGTTACCGGTTCAATGTGATTCTTTCATTTAGCATACTTGCAGAGTATACGGTTCGTGCTTGCGATGTGTACAGATCGCAGGGTGCGATGTGCCGCATTGCAGGGTGCGATGTGTACAGATCGTTGTATGCGATGTGTATAGATCGCAGGGTGCAATGTGCCGCATTGTAGGGTGCGATGTGTACAGATCGCACGGTCTGATGTGCCATTCCTTGATTTAGGTTGACTCGGATTTGAGCCGGGTCCAGGCAAATGTTGACTCCGGCTTGACGTTATTACCGATTGAGGTTGCTTTCATCCTTGTCCCTGTTTGGGGTCGCTTCACCGGATATTATCCCGTTCTGGGACTGACTTGATGGCGTAACGTGAAAGGGAGAACGACAGGACAAACAGCCTTTTCTTTCAGAAAAAGGCCTTGCTCGGCTTTTGTGTAAGCAAGAATTATTATATTTGCAGCTGAAAGATTACAGGGAGCTTTCATTCACTCAGATTTCATTATTAATTCATAATATGAGAAGATACATTTATTTATTGACACTCCTGCTATTGTGCCCCCCCTTTTGAGTGCGGCTAAGGCAGATGACAATGTACCCAAGGCGGATATATTGGACGTCGTATTTAACAGTGACGGAACTGCAGTCGACATTTCGCCGATGCAGAACGAAGTGCAGGTAATCGGCCAGTCGGCCATTGAGGTCTACTTCAACGAGACTTACAAAATGAACATTCCACGGTTTACCAATCCGTGGAGCGGTACTGCAACACACTATTACAAGGTGGATTATGAAAACAACGAGGCATTCAAGTCGGCTTTGGCCGATGGCCATACCTTAGAAACCCTGGTCAAGGCAGACTATAGTGGTTCTCTTCCCAACAAAGAATGCAAACCTTTCAGTTCGCACCAGACTGGTGGTACAGGCCTGATGCTTTGTAAAACGGGCAAGAGTGTTAATGGTGGAAACGAATTTACGTTCCTTCCTTATATTGGCGAGTCTTATCGTTATACAGTTAGCGGTGTAACGCCTCAACCTAAGATATTCTATCATGTTGTAGGCGTGTGGAACAAAGAAGAAGGCAAAACCTATATATACGTAGATGGTGAATTAAAAGGAACTACCGAAGTAGAAGGCGAGTTCAAATTTCCTACTGCCAAAAGCGGCTGGTTTGGCATCGGCTGCGACCCATCCGGCAATAAAGGTAATACTTCTTGGACAGGTGAGGTAGCTATTGCGCGCATCTATAACGACCCTCTTACGGCAGACCAGGTGGCTGCCCTATACAAGCAAGTAGATGTCGGTGTTGATTATTCGCAGATGCTCCAGAATACGATAGACAGCATTGTTTCCATCGATCAGAAATATGCCATTGGCAATGACCCCGGCTGCTATACGCAAGAAGTGTTTGATAAGTACAATGCAGCTTATCTTGATGTTTTCCAAAAGGCACAGAATGCGGCCTACAATGGAGTTAACAAGGAAGAATACGAGATGTTGCGTTCACAGTTGCTCAATGCCTACAATGAGCTTCAGACGCAATATAATCCGTTGGCCGAAGGCTATTATTATATCGTAAGCAAGCAAGCCGCGTTTGCATCTCTTCAACCTGACGTGCAGAAGGCAATGTATGCCAAGGCCGACAGCAGGCTGTATTGGGGAAATCTAGACATGCAGAAGGCAATGTATGCCTTCCATCTTCGTAAGACCGACGATGGCAACTTTACCATCCAGAATGTTGCCACGAAAGAATATATCCGCTGTGTGACTGACGAAACGGGACACCATACCGACGCCTCCAGCTTTCAGGTTGAGCTTTCCAAAGAGCCGGATGCCAGCTACGAACAATTCGTCAGATTCCTTGGCGTAGGTCAGTTCAACATCGGCAACACGGGCAATTCCCGCCCCTACAACGCTGACGGCAATCAGAGCGGCTATGGAATAAGCGGACGCGTGACCACATGGAACGGAGCTCTCAATAGCGAGTCTGCCTGGGCTTTCAGCCGCATCACCGACGATGCACTAATCAAAGAATTTGAAGAAAACGGAGCAAAGCAGGTAATGGCCGACAGACTGCAGGATGCCATCACTGCAGCTCGTACATCAAGTGCCAAGGCCTATGACTATACCAAGCTCATCACTGATGCGGGGCAGATATCCTCAAATGCACAAAGTACAACCAACGGATCTACATATGCGGGGTTGATAGATGGACAAAGCGTAACCATCTTCCATTCTGTTTGGGACGGAACTTTCGCCACACCTCAGGTCGAAGGCCTTGGATGGCATAACCTGCAATTCAATATAGGTCGCCCTGTAAGCAAGATTAAATTCCATTTTGATGGCCGCGACAACTCAGACGGCTATCACGACAATCCCACCCACATCACCCTATATGCTACCAACGATGACAATCTTGGTGCCAGCACCGCTGCAGCCGATTCGGCCATGTGGACTGAAATCGTAGATATGGGGCAGAAAGAATACGGTTTCCCCGGAGACCAAAACCTTGTGTCGTATGACTCTCCCGAGATAGACCTCAAGGGCTCTTACAAGTATCTTCGCTTTGTGGTGAAGCATGTGTCTACGCAGGAAACAAAGCGTGTCAACAAGTTTGCCACACCGAGCGTTACCGGTGTCACATTCAACTTGAGCGAATTCCAAATCTATGATGCCGTACCGGCCGCTACTTCCGAATACTACAAAGTGCCTGGCATGAAAGAAGCTTGCGATGCGCTCGATGCTCTTATCTCAGCTGCACAAGAAAAGATGACAAACCTTACTGTGACAGAGGAAGACATCCGTGCCATAGAAGAACAAGCCGTCAAGATAGAGGCACTCTATGTAGACCGCGAATTCTTTGGCAATCAACTTGCAACGTTGCTTCAACGTGCCGATGGACTTTATAATGAAGTGCGTGGAACGAGTGTTCCGCTTGTGCTCAACGCATCACAGCTGAGCACCAACAGCGTCAGTTCGTCCGATTATGGAAGTCTCGAACATCTGATAGATGGCCAGATAGACCAAAAACACAATTTCCACTCGGTATGGATTACTGACCCGATGAAGAATGCCAACATCACTCCCGAAGAGTGGGAGGCTGCCATGGCTTCTGCCGGAAAGACCTTCGTAGGTCATGGCTATCATAACCTGCAAGTAAAATTGAACGAACCGCAGTCCAAGTTCTGGTTTGAATATTACAGCCGCACGGGCGATTCCTATATCGACAATCCGAACGACATAGAGATTTATGTCACAAACGACGATGAGCTGGGTGCCACCCCTGACCAGGCCGATATAGACAAGTGGACCCGCATTACCGAGCTGACCGAAGGCTTCCCCGGTGTGGTGGCAGGTGTCCGTTATGTCTCTCCCGAAATAGACCTTGGAGACAGTTATAAGTATATTCGCTTTGTCATCAAGAACACGGCCATGGTCGGCACTGTATCCAATCGCACATTCGCAAATCCCGAAGTAACCGGCATTACCTGGAGCATCGGTGAAATGCAGCTGTATTCAGGCCTTAGTCCGGAACGTTGCCAATACAACTATATAGCGGGAATGAAAGAGGCTTGCGATGCCATGAAAGCCCTCTACGATGAAGGCAGCAAGATGGAAAAACTGCAGATGGTCAATAGTGAGTTCAACGACAAGTTTAGTGCCGCCATTGAGGCTGTTGTTGCCCTGTATGCCGATACTACCGAGTTGGTTCAGCTCTATAAGGAAAAGAAACTCTATGGAGCCAATACTATAGTTGATGCAACCGAGATAGGTTGCCTTAACAGCGAGGAAAACCTTGTTGCATACAACGAAGCCATTGATGCCGCAAGAGCCTCCGTCGATAGCAAAAAGCCCGAGAAGGCCTCAATTGCCAAAGCCGTAGAAGATATAAAAGTCGCCTATACTACATTGATGGGTAATATAAACAAAGTAGAGACCGGCAAGTGGTACTATATCGTTAGCAAGTCCAATTTGGCCTATTGTGCCGATAAAGCCATCTATATGAAAACGGCCAATAATGGCTCGACTATCAGCTTCGGCCTTTATACGGCAGACGACGGTGCCACCTATACTGAGAATCCTTATGCCATGTGGCGCATCGTTCCCATAGAGGGCACAAGCTACTATAGCATCCAGAACCTGGGTACGGCTCACAATTTTGGTCCGTCATTGGGCAAAGGAACTGACTATAAAGTTCTCGTACAGAACGAGCCTTCTCCCTATCGCATCGATTACATAGGAAAAGGCCAGATACAGATGGTGTCCATCAACGATGACAACAAAGAGGGACATCAGATACATGCACAGGAAGATGGTAGCGTAATCGTTCCTTGGTCTACAGGTCTTGATGGTGCTTCTTGCTGGACATTCAAAGAAGTAGATGCCGGTAGCATTGCCGCAGCTTTCCCTGTAAAGGAAAACAGCATCCGCATCCAGACACTGCCTTATGACGTGCCTGCCGGTGTTACGTCCATCATGAATCTAAACGACGGCATCCAGACTTATGCTGTGAAGAACCTGACAATCGACGAAGCTACCAATACTACTACACTTGAACTCACCTTGCAGGAAGAGGTCAAGGCTGGTGTGCCCTTTATATTGCAGTGTGGCGATTATAAGGCTTACAGTGCTGACGCTATAGATCGGTACTTCCTCACTCCGCTGCCCGAAGAGGTAAGTTCTGCGGCTTCCGAAGCCAACGGCCTTATAGGAACGCTTGACGGTCTGACATTGAATAAGTCAGGTTTCGGCTATATCGACAATGACGGTCTGAAGGCTACCACATCGGCAGCATTCAGCATTGCAGGCCAACGTGGTTACATCGATCCTTCCAAGGTGAAAGCCGCTGAAGGCACCACCGACTTGGTTCTGACACTTGAAGGCGGCCTTATCAATGGTATCCAGACTGCTCAAGTAGCCAAGGCCACAGACAAAGTGAATGTCTACTCTGTGGATGGTAAGCTGATAAAGCGCAATGTGAAAGCTACAGAAGCATGCAAAGGCTTGAAGAAGGGCGTTTATATCATCGGCAAGCACAAAGTTGCCGTGAAGTAAGCCAACTTGATTATACAAAGAAGAGCGTGTCATTTCTGACACGCTCTTCTTTGTATTTGTACTTGCCATGATTACCGAACCGCTTGTCCGGCCTTATATTTTTCAGCCTTTCTCTTCCGATTGCCGGCCTTACGTTTGTAAAAGGCTTTGTTCGAGTTGCTGCCAGGTGGTTACACCAAAGTCTCGATAGCCGTCTCGCGGTCACCCGGCAGGTAGTCTACGACAGGTATTTCTATCATGGTGTAGCATCCGGGCTGCTGCCGCATGGAAGCTCTTGCAACATTTACCAATACTTGCCCTGTCAATGCAGGGTTGTTGATGCTCATGTTAAACTCCATGCGTTGGTTTTGTGTCTTTCCGCTTACTCCTTTCCTCACAAGGTGCACACCGTGTCCCATGTCGCGGACATCATCCACCGAAGAGACCTGAAATACATGTGTTTCATCGTTGGCAAAATACGGGTCGGCCTTGATGTCTTTGGCAACATCGTCAAGTTTTGCACCTTCTTCTAATTCCACATAAACCATGCGGCGGTGTATGCCTTCGCCTTTCGGGATAGTCATTGACAGAGCTTCTTTTACGCCGTTTTTGCTCCTTACACATACAGAATGCCCCATACTCATTCCCGGCCCGAAGTTGGTATAGCTTAATCCTTTAGGGGCAAGACTCTGCATGAGTGCTCTGACAATGCTGTCGGAACCCGGATCCCATCCGGCAGCTATGACGGCAACCGCGTCATATTGTTTGCATATCGGCATCAGGCTGTTGCGGTAGCCGAGTATCTGTGTGTGGATGTCGAAGCTGTCGACTGTGTTGATGCCCATGGCCAGTATCTTTTTTGCCTGCTCCTCACACGAGCGGGTCGGTGTGGCCAGAATAGCCACGTCGACATCTTTCAATTCACGGATGTCGCTAACGACTTCGTATGTTGCCAGCTCCGCAGGCTTGTCTTGTGCTCCCTGACGGCGCACAATGCCAGCAATTTCAAAATCGGGTGCGGCCTCCAGTGCCTGGATGGCAAAGCGTCCGATGTTGCCGTAACCGATTACGGCTGCTCTTGTCTTCTTCATGGGTTGCTAGGTTATTGTTGTTTGTGGCAGCAGTTTTCGGCATGATGCTTCATGCTTAGCCACATGATGATATTACAGGCTGCAAATTTCGGCATTTTCAAAGTAGCTGATAGGCCGCAGGCCTTAAAAACGCTTAACTTCATATGGCTTTTGCCCTGCTGTTTCCACGAATGATAGAATTGCTGTACCTTTGCACTCTAAAAGTATTAATAAGATGATGTGGGTTGCTTTAGCTTTTCTTTCTGCGGCCTTATTAGGCTTCTATGATGTTTTCAAGAAGCATTCATTACGCGATAATGCCGTGATACCGGTATTATTGCTGAACACCTTTTTCTGTTCTTTGATATTTGTGCCGTTCATTGTCGCTTCGTCTGCCGGCTTTTTGTCGCCACACTCATTCTTTTTCGTTGAAAGTGGTGGTTGGGCAATGCACAAGTACATTCTTTTAAAGGCTGTGATTGTGTTAAGCTCTTGGGCGTTGGGTTATATGGGCATCAAGAATCTTCCCATTACCATCGTTGGCCCCATCAACGCCACACGGCCGGTAATGGTGCTGTTGGGCGCATTGCTTGTCTTTGGCGAGCGGCTTAACCTAATGCAGTGGGTGGGCGTGTGTTTTGCCATCTTTTCCTTTTTCCTGTTGAGCCGCAGTGGAAAGCGTGAGGGCATTCGCTTTTCTCATAATCGCTGGATACTTTGTGTGGTCCTTGCAGCCGTTTTAGGTGCTGTGAGCGGACTTTACGACAAGTACCTGCTGTCACCGGTAGAGCAGGGCGGCATAGGACTTGACAAAATGGCCGTGCAGGGATGGTATAACCTGTATCAGTGCGGAATGATGCTGATAGTGTTTTTCACGGTGTGGTTTCCTTTTCGTAAGAAGGCAGTGCCTTTTCGTTGGGATTGGTGCATTGTCTTGATTTCCTTGTTCCTTTCGTTGGCCGATTTTGTATATTTCTATGCCTTGAGCCTGCCTGATGCCATGATATCCATAGTGTCAATGATAAGGAGGGGCAGTGTGGTTGTATCGTTCCTTTTTGGTGCGATGTGGTTCAAGGAAAAGAATCTTCGTGCCAAATCCATAGATTTGTTGCTGGTGCTTGTCAGCATGTTGTTCCTTTGGTTAGGCACGAGGTAGGTGCTTCGGATGTAAGGAAAATGCTGTCGGGATATTCAATGTTTTCGAGGAACAAACCGCAGGCAGGCATGCTTTCTCCCGAAGCCCGACGGTCTCCGGCAAGAATGATTTGTTCAAAGTCTTCGAGTGTCAGTTTGTGCTTGCCTACATCGATGAGTGTTCCTACAACGGCTCGTACCATATTGCGTAGGAAGCGGTCGGCAGTGATTTCAAAGTACCAGGATTGCCGGCCGTTTTGAAACCAACGAGCCTGTGTGAGATGGCAAATGTTGGTTTTGTTGTCAGAACCCGTCTTGCAGAAACTTCCGAAATCAGTGTGCTTCATAAGCAGCGTGCCGGCTTGATTCATTATATCAAAGTCAAGCGGATAGTAGAACCGGCACGAAAAAGGTCTGTTGAAAGGGTCTTTTGTGAGTGAAAGGTAGTAGTGGTATGTTCTGGCCGTTGCGCTGAACCGTGCATGTGCGTCGTTTGTAACAGGGCATACCGAATAGATCGAAATGTCTTGAGGCAGCAGACAATTCAGCTTGAAGCAGAGCCATTGGCAGTCTATCTGAGACTCACTATCAAAATGAGCTGCCATGAAGCGGGCATGGACACCTGTGTCAGTGCGGCCGGCACCTATTATGGAAACCTTATGCCCCAATGGCACTTGCAGGGCATCTTCAATCTTCTCCTGTACGCTGACGGCATTGGGCTGTCGCTGCCAGCCGTGGTAGAGTGTGCCATCGTAAGAGAGCAATATGAAATAGCGATACATGAAAACTGTTGTATTTATCTTACGGTGATGTGGTAGCAGCCCTGTTTGACTTCGTATTTGACGTAGCAGAGCCCTTGTTTTCTCAGGTCGTTGAGCACTTCCGAGAGAATGAACTTCAAGGTGTCGTTGCGTGTTTGGTATACGGGAGGTTGGTCGGGGTCTTGTACGGCGTGGTACTTGTTGTAGCTAATGTCAAAAGTGGTTCCGTGGCAGTGGCAGCTGTTTTCTGAGGCATTGCCATTGAAGCGGCGCAGGTCGGCCACATCCTTTTTGGTGCGTGTGATGGAAGTTACCATGATAAGGCTGGGGCGCACGTGCTTCACCAATTGTGAATCCAAGAAGTTTCGTCCAATCTTTGTAAGGAGCAATTGGGCGCGTGGAACAAGGTATGGAATTGAATTGTAAAGTTTCTTGACGAAATAGTACGGGCTGTTGCCGATATAGACAAGGCTGTCCTTGCAGTGCTCGGCGGCGTTACGGTCGGCTACGGGAGCCACACCCAGCCGTTTGGCTGTGGCCAGTTGGATGTCGTTGATGTCGGGAAAGCATTTTGCATAGTCGGACACGCTGTATATCTTGTGCTTGTTTCCCTTGCCCGACAAAGTCAGGTCGGGATGCAGCCGGTGGGGGGCTTTCAGTAACGAATCGGTGAAAAGCCCGTGGCGGGTGATGGAATCTGTGACCGTCGTTTCTTTTTTTGTTTCTTCAGTATTTGCCGTCAAAGGGATGACAGGGCGCATAACAGACGGGAATATGATCCTGACAAGGAACAATACGAATACTATTCCGAAAAAGAGATATGTATAATGCTTTTTGCGAATGCGAAAAGGAAAGTTCATGGATTGCAGTGAAACTTTGAAAGGCAAAAGTACACAAAAATATGGTTTGTTCTAAAAGGATTTCCGTATTTTTGCAGAAAATAGGCTGAATGATAGAAAAGCATTTGATATTGGAGGACATTGATCCTGCGGTATTCTATGGCGTAAGGAATTCTAATTTGCGCATGGTGAAGTCGCTGTATCCCAAGCTGCGCATCATGGCGCGCGACAATGTGGTGAAGGCTATAGGCGATGAGGATGATCTGGTGCGCTTTGAAGCCAAGATGGGAGAGCTGATATCCCATTGTGCCAAGTATAACTCGTTGTCTGAGGAAGCGATATTGGATATTCTGCGCGGCCAGAAGACAAAAGACGAAAGTGCCGAGGAGGTGATCGTCTACAGCACATCCGGAAAGCCAATCCGTGCCCGAAGCGAAAACCAATTGAGATTGGTGAGAGCCTATGAACACAATGATTTGATTTTTGCCATCGGCCCTGCAGGAACGGGCAAGACTTATACGAGCATTGCTTTGGCCGTAAGGGCGTTGAAGCGAAAGGAGATCAGAAAAATCATATTGAGTCGTCCGGCCGTTGAAGCCGGCGAAAAGCTGGGCTTTCTGCCCGGTGACATGAAGGAAAAGATAGACCCTTATCTGCAACCTTTGTACGATGCGCTTGAGGAGATGATACCGGTAGCCAAGCTCACTGAGTATATGGATACGAATGTAATACAGATAGCTCCGTTGGCTTTTATGCGCGGTCGCACGTTGAATGATGCTGTTGTCATCCTGGATGAGGCACAGAACACAACGTCAAGCCAGATAAAGATGTTTCTTACGCGTATGGGTACCAATACAAAGATGATAGTTACGGGTGACCGAACCCAGATAGACTTGCCTGCCTCCCAGAAGTCCGGTCTTGTTGAAGCCTTGCGTATATTGCACGGCGTTCCTGATATCGGGTTTGTGGAGTTGGACAAGAGAGACATTGTGCGCCACAAATTGGTCACACGTATCGTAGAGGCCTATGAAAGGGATGAGAAGAAGGATAAGAACAATTGCTAAATATAAGTAAGTATGAACAAGGCATTAGTAAAAACAGATTTCAAGTTTAAGGGCCTGACAAGCGTGTATCATGGCAAAGTCCGTGATGTGTACAATATCAATAACAAGGAACTTATCATGGTAGCCACCGACCGCATATCGGCTTTTGACGTGGTTTTGCCTGAGGGTATTCCTTTTAAGGGACAGGTGCTTAACCAGATTGCTGCCAAATTCCTGGATGCCACGGCCGACATTTGCCCCAATTGGAAGCTGGCAACTCCCGACCCCATGGTCACTGCCGGCGTGCTTTGCAAGGGTTTTCCCATAGAGATGATAGTACGCGGCTATTTGTGTGGCAGTGCCTGGCGTGCCTATAAGAGCGGCGTTCGTGAGATATGTGGAGTGAAGCTGCCTGATGGCATGAGGGAAAACCAGAAGTTTCCTGAACCTATCATCACGCCTACCACCAAGGCCGAGATTGGGGAGCATGATGCCGATATTTCCAAAGAAGAGATTCTGGCCCAAGGCCTTGCTACTCCCGAAGAGTATGCCGTGTTGGAGAAATATACCCGTGCGCTGTTTCAGCGTGGTACAGAGATAGCTGCCAAGCGCGGCTTGATATTGGTTGATACCAAATATGAGTTTGGCCTGCATGATGGTGTAATCTACCTGATGGATGAGATACACACGCCTGATTCGAGCCGTTATTTCTATAGCGATGGCTATGAGGAGAAGTTTGCCAAAGGCGAACCGCAGCGTCAGCTGTCCAAGGAATTTGTGCGCGAATGGCTGATGTCTTGCGGCTTCCAAGGCAAGGAAGGGCAGAAAGTGCCTGAAATGACTCCCGAGATTATAGAGAATATCAGTAACCGCTATATAGAGCTCTACGAGCACATAACCGGTGAAACCTTCCATGGAGAAGAGGACGGCAATGTGGCAGCGCGCATAGAAAGGAACATCGAAGCCTATTTAAACAAGTAATACAAAGCCATGGGCTACGCGCAGGAAAACATCATGCCATATGGCGATAATGCTCCGAAGGGAAAGCAGGTGGAGCGAATGTTCGACAACATCGCCCGCACTTACGACTTCTTGAACCATTGCCTTTCGTTCGGCATAGACAGCAAGTGGCGTAAGGCAACGATAGATTCGATCAAGCCTTTCAGACATGATGACATCCTGGATGTGGCTACCGGAACCGGCGACTTTGCCATTTTGGCTTACCGTCGGCTGCTTCCGAAGAAGATTGTTGCCGCAGATCTTTCAGAGGGCATGATGGATGTGGGTCGCAAAAAGGCGGAGAAAGCCGGGCTGGGCCATGCCATCGAGTTTAGGAAAGAGGACTGCATGCATTTGGGGTTTGCCGACAACAGCTTTGATGTCGTCACAGTGGCCTATGGAGTGCGCAATTTTCAGGACTTGGATCGCGGTCTTCGTGAGATGCGACGTGTACTGCGCCCGGGTGGCCATGTGTGCATATTGGAACTTTGCACTCCGGTGAGCTTTCCCATGAAGCAGCTTTTCTGGGTCTATTCCCATGTGGTAATGCCGTTGCTGGGACGTCTTGTCTCGAAAGACGGCAAGGCCTATGCCTATCTGCCTGCCACGATGGAAGCTTTTCCGCAAGGCGAGGTGATGCAGCAAATCCTGAGGAAGGCCGGTTACAAAGAAGTGTCGTTCCGTCGTTTCACCTTTGGATTGAGTACGATGTATATAGCATGTAAATAATCATGAAGCTGTTTGGCTTGATAGGATATCCGTTGATGCATTCGTTCAGCAGGGCTTTCTTTTCAAAGAAGTTCCTTGACGAAGGCATTGACGCTGAGTATCAAAACTTCGAGATACCTTCGATAGAAGAGTTTCCGAAGATAATTTCCCGGCATGCCGATCTGTATGGGTTGAACGTGACGTTGCCTTATAAGCAGGCCGTCATTCCCTATTTGGATGAGTTGAGCAATGAGGCGCGTGAGATAGGAGCCGTTAATGTTGTGAGGGTGGCCCATGCCGGCACTTCGGTCAGGCTGAAGGGCTTCAATGCCGACGTTATAGGTTTTGTGCGCTCGCTCCAACCCTTGTTGAAGCCTTCTCACCGCAAGGCTTTGGTCTTGGGTACCGGTGGAGCTTCGAAGGCTATTGTATACGGGCTTCACAGCTTGTCGATAGATACGTTGCAGGTGAGCCGCCATCCCGAAGCCGGCATGATAGGCTACGATGGTATCACTGCCGCGGTGCTGGACGAATATACCGTGATAGTCAACTGTACGCCCTGCGGCATGTATCCCCACGTTGCCGAGTGTCCTGACATTCCGTATCATAGATTAGACAGTCGTCATCTACTGTATGATTTGGTCTATAACCCGGAAGAAACACTGTTTCTCCGGCAGGGTCGCAGGCAGGGATGTATAGTGAAAAACGGTTTGGAGATGTTACACTTGCAGGCTTTGGCCAGCTGGGACTATTGGAACGGAAAGGAATAACGGAGGATAAGTGGTGCGTCTTGTCAACATAGTGATAGTGTCATTGGCCATGCTGTTTGCGCTCAACGCGAATGCACGGGTGTGGACAGTCAACGATTTGCCCATGGACTACTTGCAGGACGAACGCAGGCATGTGTGCAATCCCGACGGCGTGCTTTCACCTCAGATGACAGACAGCCTGGATGCCGTGCTCTACACGTTGGAAAAGTCAAAGGGTGTGCAGTGCATCGTCGTTGCCGTCAAGCAGTTGGAAGAAGGCGACACCTATACGTTTGGCATGGAGCTGGGACGTAAATACGGCATAGGAAGAAAAGACAAGAACACCGGCCTGGTGATAGTGCTGAGCACCGACGACAGAAGATACAGCATACTGACCGGCCTTGGACTGGAAGGCACATTGCCCGACGCCATCTGCAAGCGCATAGAGAACCGCATCATGGTTCCTTACTTCAAGAAAGGTGATTGGGACAATGGAATGATGCGGGCTGTTGCAGCCATCAACGGTTATATCAACGGTGACACAACGCTTGACGGCAGTGATGACAAGGAATCCTCGTGGTGGGGCTTCCCGTTGCTGTTTTTCTTTATAATTGTGTTTGTGGTTGTCATAACCTATTCGAGTGCCCGGAAATGCCCGCAGTGCGGCAGGAAGTCCTTGGCAAAGTCGGCCGAGAAGTTCCTTTACACGCGTGATGGCTGGGATTATTTTCAGGTAATATCCTCGTGCCGTCGTTGTGGATATTCAGAGTCCTCCGTTGTGCGTCGCAGGCATGAGGACAACGATAATGGCGGATTGCTGGCCGGGGCCATTATAGGGTCGATGCTGAGCGGCCGCGGAGGCGGAGGAGGTTTCAGCGGAGGCAGCTTCGGAGGAGGCAGTTTCGGAGGAGGCGGAGCCAGCGGAGATTTTTAGACAGAGACAGAATAATCAAAGACAAAACCAATATCATGAAATCAAAAACATTAAAGGTCGTTATTGCCATCGTGGCTGTCATCGTGTTGATGGTAGGCTGTGGTGCATCGCAATACAACGGCCTTGTAAGTGCCGATGAGGCATTGACGACAAAGTGGAGCAACGTAGAAACGCAGTATCAGCGGCGGGCCGACCTGATTCCCAACCTGGTAAACACGGTCAAGGGCTATGCCAAGCATGAGCAGAACACCTTGAGGGAAGTGGTCGAGGCACGCTCCAAGGCCACGCAGATAACAGTAGATGCCGATGGCCTTACGCCCGAGAAGATGAAGGAATATCAGGCTGCCCAGGGTCAGTTGAGTGCAGCTCTCGGCAAGCTGCTGGCCATTTCGGAGAATTATCCGCAGCTGAAGGCCAACGAAAACTTCATGGAGCTGCAGGCCCAGCTCGAAGGCACGGAGAACCGCATTGCCGTGAGCCGCAGGGACTATAACGAGGCTGTGCAAAGCTATAATCTGAAGGTGCGCCGTTTCCCCTCCAACATCTTTGCCGGAATCTTCGGATTTTCCGCCAAATCGAAGTTTGAAGCTGACGAAGCTTCCAAGAATGCTCCAAAAGTAGAGTTCTGACATGATAGACAGCAAGCAAAGATACATGATGCGTGGTGTCAGTGCCATGAAAGAAGATGTCCACAATGCCATCAAGAACATTGACAAGGGTCTTTACCCGCAAGCCTTTTGTAAAATCATACCGGATATACTGGGCGGCGACCCTGATTATTGTAATATAATGCACGCCGACGGTGCCGGCACCAAGTCGTCACTGGCCTATGTCTATTGGAAAGAGACAGGCGACCTTTCGGTGTGGAAGGGCATTGCCCAGGATGCTTTGGTCATGAACACCGACGACCTGCTTTGTGTGGGTGCTGTCGACAACATCCTGGTGAGCTCCACCATAGGCCGCAACAAGCTGTTAGTGCCGGGCGAGGTGATTTCGGCCATCATCAACGGCACCGATGAGCTGCTTGCGCAGATGCGCGAGATGGGAATAGGCATCTATTCCACCGGAGGCGAGACTGCCGACCTGGGCGACCTGGTACGTACCATTGTGGTAGATTCGACCGTCACCTGCCGCATGAAGCGCAGCGATGTCATAGACAATGCCAACATACGTCCCGGAGATGTGATAGTAGGTCTGGCTTCGTTCGGGCAGGCCACCTATGAAACCCAATACAACGGTGGCATGGGAAGCAACGGCCTCACCAGTGCGCGCCACGATGTCTTTGCAAAATACATTGCGCAAAGCTATCCCGAGAGCTACGATAAGCAGGTTCCCGAAGAACTGGTATACAGCGGCAGCTACAGGCTGACCGATTCCGTGGAAGGCTCACCCCTCAATGCAGGGAAACTCGTGCTGAGCCCCACGCGCACCTATGCCCCAGTTGTCAGAAAGCTGCTCGACTTGATGCGTCACGCCATCCATGGAATGGTCCACTGCACAGGCGGAGCACAGACCAAGGTGCTCCACTTTGTCGGTGACGACTGCCGGGTTGTAAAAGACAATATGTTTCCCGTGCCTCCCTTGTTCAAGGCCATCCAGCAGGAAAGCGGCACAGACTGGCAGGAAATGTACAAGGTGTTCAACATGGGTCATCGCATGGAAATCTATGTTTCCCCCGAGGATGCAGTGCGTGTCATCGAGGTGGCAAAGAGCTACGATATAGATGCCCGTGTCGTAGGCCATATAGAAAAAGGCCGGCGCAGCCTCACCATAAAGAGCGAATTCGGAGAGTTCAACTATTGATATCAGAGCCCTGGCTTGCGGTCTGTACACATTGCAGGGTGTGATGTGTACATATCGCAGGTTGCGATGTGGCTGATTGCAGGGTGTTTCATGTACATGAAACACCTTCTTCTATGTACATGAAACAACCTCTTCCCCCTATAGGAAACAACCTGTTTCATGTACATGAAACACTTTCGATGTGTACAGACCGTAGGCCAGGATGTGTATTATACGGGCTTCAGCCCCATGGCAGCAGCCTTTTTCATCATATATTCGTAGGCCGCATCGTGTTCATTGGGTATCTTGCCGTCAAGGATGGCGTCCTTGATGCTGCTTTTCAGTGTGCCAATCTCCCTGCATGGTGTGAGCCCGAAGACCTTCATGATTTCTTCGCCGCCGACGGGGGGCTGGAAGTTGCGTATGCGGTCTTTCTCTTCCAGGTCTTTCAGCTTTTGGCGCACAATGCGGAAATTGTTGAGAAACATTTTCTTGCGATCCTCGTTGCGGCTGGTGATGTCGCATTCGCAGAGTGTCATCAGGTCGTCTATGTCGTTGCCGGCATCAAAGAGCAGACGCCTCACGGCACTGTCGGTGACCTCGTCATCTGCTATGGCAATAGGCCGCATATGCAGGCCTACAAGCTTCTTGACATACTTCATGCGTTCGTCGGAGGGCAGCTTCAGACGTCTGAACATGCGGCCTGCAATCTTTTCGCCCACAATGTTATGGTTGTGGAAGGTCCACCCCAAAGTAGGGCTGAATGCCTTCGTGGCAGGCTTGCCCACGTCGTGCAGAAGTGCCGCCCAGCGCAGCCAAAGGTTGCTACTCTTGGCTGCCACATTGTCGAGAACCTGCAGCGTATGATAAAAGATGTCTTTGTGAGTGATGCCGTTGCGCGAGTCGCGGCCTTGCAGAGCTGCAATCTCGGGCAGTATGATATCAAGCAGCCCGCAGCGTTCCAAGTCGATGAACCCTTTCGAGGGAACGGGCGAAAGCATTATCTTGTTGAGCTCTGAGGTGATGCGCTCATAACTGATGATCTTTATACGTTCCTTGTTGCGACCCAGGGCATCGAAGGTGTCGTCATCAATGAGAAAATTGAGCTGTGTGGCAAATCTGATGCAGCGCATCATACGCAACGGATCGTCACTGAAGGTAATGTCGGGGTCGAGAGGTGTACGGATCAGACCTTCTTCTAAGTCGCAAAGCCCGTCGAAAGCATCCACAAGACGGCCAAAGCTGTCTGCATTAAGGCATATGCCAAGAGCGTTAATAGTGAAGTCGCGCCGGTTCAAATCATCTTGCAGGGTGCCGTCTTCCACAATGGGCTTTCTGGAACTCCGGTCATAGCTCTCGCGGCGCGCACCCACAAACTCAAACTCAATGCCGTGCCATTTCACCTGTGCCGTGCCAAAGTTGCGGAACACGGCCGGCTCATGACCCCCACCCAGGCGCTGTGCAAAAGCCTTGGCCGTTTCGATGCCATTGCCTACAACCATGACATCCACATCGTTGGTAGGCCTCTGAAGAAACAGGTCGCGCACATAGCCCCCTATAAGATAGCAGGGAAAGCCCAGACTATCGGCAGTGCGGCCAATGAGGTGAAAAACTTCTTGTTGGCTGATTTGCTCAACGACTCTCTCTAAGGACAATAGTTGCATATGCGGTCATTTTGACTGCAAAAGTACGCAAAAACGCCTAAACTCACACCTTTTGAGCCTGCCAACCACCCCGAAACCGGTTCTTCATGAGCCGGAAAAGCACAAAAGACCGTTTAGGCATACAATGAATAATAAAAATCATTATCTTTACACCCAAAAAGAAACATTATGGAAGAAATACGCATCGTTGAGGTCAAGTCAGTGGTCCATGAATATGTGGCAGCCATCGACAGCCTACTGGAGCAGCTCACTCCCGGTTTGCCTCCCTTTACGGAAAGCGACCTGGTCAGCATCGTCTCATGTCCCAACAGCCATCTGTTCCTGCTCCTGTCCGGCTGGAAAATCATAGGGATGATGACGATTGCAGTCTACAACTCGCCGACAGGCAAGAAAGCATGGGTAGAGGATGTCGTGGTAGACAAGGCATACCGCGGCAAACTGTTGGGCAGAAAGCTCATAACACATGCCGTGAACTATGTGCGCGAAATGGGCGACTGCGTGCTGATGCTCACCTCGAACTCATCGAGAAAAGCCGCCAACCACCTGTATCAGTCAGCAGGATTCGAACAGAAACCCACCAATGTCTACCGCATGAAACTGTCCAAAGCCAAATGACGGCATCGCATAACAGAAATATAAACAACCCCAAAAACCATAGTCACATGAAAGCATTCATAGCAACAGTATTCTTCTTCTGTCTCTCTGCAGTGCTTCAGGCACGAGACATGAAACAGTTATTCGTACAGATGCCCACAGAACTCTTGCCCGAACTCTCGGCCGACAACAAGTTGGACTGTATAGACTTCCTGGCCAGCGGTATGAAGGCAACGGTGCAAAACAAATTCGGGGAAAACAGCTCGTTGCTGGTAATCAACGACAAGTATGCCCTGATGAAAGTATCGTCGGCCATGCAGTGCGAAATGCGCCTCCTCACAGACGGCAGCGACAGCCTTATATGCATCGTAAAGACCTACTATACACCCGGAGCCGAAAGCACCGTCGAATTTTATGACACAAAATGGCACAAGCAGCCCTCGTCGGCCTACTTGACGATGCCCTCACTCAAAGACTTCGAAACATCACCCCTCTGCAACACGCAGGCCCCGAAACCAGGCACCGTGCTGATACAGGCACGGCTCTCAGACTCGGAAGATGCCATCACCTTCACCCTGGACTGCTGGGACTCCAACCCCGACCTCAGAAACCAGTTGGAACAATGCCTCAAAAAAGAACTGCCCTACCGGTGGCAGAAAAACCGCTTCGAGCCGTCATCCACCCAATGACAACCATGGATGCACCCAAAAAAACAGAAAAATAAGCCCTCAGCCGGCAAAAGCCACATTATGTTCGTATCTTTGCATTTCATTGAATGATTAAGTAGAATGTCTTGCATCGTACATATAGAAACAACGACAACAGTATGTTCGGTAGCCCTTAGTCAGGACGGACAATGTCTGATGTCGGAAGAAAAGTTCGACGGTCCCTCACACGGCACCGTCCTGGCTCCCTTTGTAGAGGAAGCCGTGTCGTTTGCCGACAGTCACGCCATCCCCATAGATGCAGTGGCCGTCAGCCGTGGCCCCGGCTCATACACCGGTCTGCGCATAGGAGCCTCTACGGCAAAAGGCCTTTGCTACGGCCGCAACCTGAAGCTCATAGCCGTATCAACGTTGGAACTGATGTGCGTACCGTTGCTCCTGTTCCACGACGAGCTGCCCTACGATGCCCTGTTCTGCCCCATGCTTGATGCCCGCCGGATGGAAGTATATTCGGCACTCTATACACGTAGCCTGAAAGAAGTGAAACCCGTCTCTGCCGAAATCATCGACGAGACCTCTTATCAGGACCTCCTGCAACAACACAAGATAGTGTTCTTCGGCAACGGGGCCGAAAAGTGCAAACAGACAATAGTGCACCCCAATGCCCTATTCATCGACGGCATCACTCCGCTGGCCAAATACATGTTTCCCCTCGCAGAAAAAGCATTGGCCCAAGGCATCACCGAAGACGTAGCCTATTTTGAACCCTTCTACCTTAAAGAATTCGTGGCCACAAAGCCCAGGAAACTCATTTGACATGGATTATAACACCGAAAGAGAAAGACTGATATTGCCCGAATACGGCCGCAACATACAGAACATGGTTGACTATGCCCTCACAATAGAAGACCGCAACCTGCGCCAGCGATGTGCAGTGACCATCATCCGGATAATGGGACAAATGTATCCCGCCATCAAGGAAATGCCCGATGCAGATGAAGTGCTTTGGAACCATCTGGCCCGCATGTCGCGATATCAACTCGACATAGATTACCCCGTAGTCATAGACCAGGAAAAGGACGTAAACGCCAAACCTGCACCCATGCCTTACCCGATGACAAAGATACGCTACCGGCACTACGGCCATCTGATCGAGGCTTTGCTGAAAAAAACAGAAGAAATGGAAAGCGGCAAAGAGCGTGACGCTCTCCTCGGACTCGTGGCAAGCCAGATGAAAAAAGACCTTTTCTATTGGAACAAGGACGCACTGAACGACAAGAAAATCGCCAACGACATAGCCGGTTACACCGACGGCAAGATACGGATTGACGTAAAGTGACAGCGGCAAAACAGCACACGGCGCATGGCATCATTTATCATTGAAGGCGGTCATCGGCTGGAAGGCGAGATTGTACCCCAAGGAGCGAAAAACGAAGCCTTGGAAGTCATTTGTGCAACTCTGCTGACTCCCGAGAAAGTCACTATAAAGAACATACCCGAAATTCTCGATGTTCACCATCTCATAACCCTGATGCGCAAGCTCGGGGTTAAAGTCAAAAAGACTTGCAATGGCGAATATACGTTTCAGGCAGATGGCATAGATTTAGACTACATCCATACACAGGAGTTCCTCAACAAATGCGCAGCGTTGCGTGGATCTGTAATGCTTGCAGGTCCCTTATTGGCTCGTTTCGGCCAAACAGTCCTGGCAAAACCGGGTGGTGATAAGATAGGTCGCAGGCGTATGGATACACACATCCAAGGCTTCGAAAAGCTGGGTGCAAAGTTTCAAGTCGACACAACCAACTCCTATTATATAATAGAAGCAGAGCAGCTCAAGGGAACCTACATGCTGCTTGACGAGGCATCCGTGACCGGAACTGCAAACATCATAATGGCAGCTGTGCTGGCCCAAGGCACAACAACTATATACAACGCAGCTTGCGAACCCTACATACAGCAGCTTTGCCACCTGCTCAACGCCATGGGCGCTTGTATAAGTGGGGTGGCATCAAACCTGCTGACCATAACCGGCGTCAAGGCATTGCACGGTGCCGCACACAAGATATTGCCCGATATGATTGAAGTGGGAAGCTTCATCGGTATGTCGGCCATGTTGGGCGGAGGCCTTACCATCAAAGATACTTCCATAAACAACCTGGGCATCATACCCAGGGCCTTTCAGCGTCTGGGCATACAATTGGAGTTCCAGGGCGAAGACATTGTAGTGCCTCCTCAGGAACATTATCAGATAGAATCCTTCATTGACGGCTCTTTCATGACCATCGACGATGCTCCCTGGCCCGGACTCACGCCCGATTTGTTAAGCGTATTGATCGTTGTGGCAACGCAGGCAAAAGGTTCCGTGCTGTTTCATCAGAAGATGTTTGAAAGCAGGTTGTTCTTTGTAGACCGCCTAATTGACATGGGAGCCCAGATAATATTGTGCGATCCTCACCGTGCCGTTGTTGTCGGCCATGACCATGAAATGCGGCTTCGTGCCCGCAGGATGGCATCTCCCGACATACGTGCCGGCATTGCATTGCTCATAGCTGCATTGAGTGCAGATGGCATAAGTCGCATTGACAATGTTGAACAGATAGACCGCGGTTACGAGAGTATCGACCGGCGACTCAACTTATTGGGAGCTAATATAGGGCGCGAATGATAAAGGATAACGACGTTTTCAGGATTGGAACCATACAGCGTCCTCATGGCCTGCACGGTGAGGTGGAGATGCGATTCACCGATGATGTGTTTGACCGCTCCGATTGCGAATACCTGTTTCTTAGGATAGAAGGGCTGTATGTTCCCTTTTTCATGGAAGAGTATCGCTTCAAGAGCAACGAAGCTGTCATAATGAAGTTCGAACGTGTCGACGATGAAGCAGCCGCAAGGCGCATCAGTGGCACCGAAGTGTTCTTTCCTTTGAGCGAGACGGTAGGCCATTCCGAGGCTCCGCTCACGTGGAACTTCCTGACGGGTTTCACTGTCTTTGACTCTGTTGCCGGCGAGATTGGCATTATACAGTCGGTCGATTCGTCCAATGCCAACATACTTCTTCATGTGCAGAGAATAGACGGCACGGAGGTATTGTTGCCATTGCACACCGATTTGGTCGTGGGCTGTGACGAAAAGAAACGCTGTCTGACACTCAGCCTTCCCGAAGGCCTGTTATCCTTAAACAACTGACTCATCCATGAAGAAACGCATAGCAATACTGGGTTCTACAGGCTCCATTGGCACTCAGGCCCTTCAAGTGATATCCGAACATCCCGATTTGTTTGAAGCCGAAGTGCTCACTGCCAACAACCAGGCCGCTCTTCTCATAGAGCAGGCCCGCCGGTTCAGGCCCAATATGGTAGTGATTGCCAATGAAGACCTCTACGAAACGGTCTGCCGGGGCTTAGACGATTTGCCCGTCAAGGTCTATTGTGGCGAGGCTGCCCTTTGTGAGGTTGTCGAGAGCGATACGGTAGATGTCGTGTTGACTGCTTTGGTGGGCTTTGCCGGTTTGCAGCCAACCATTCATGCCATTCGAGCCCGCAAGCAGATAGCATTGGCAAACAAGGAGACCCTCGTTGTTGCAGGTGAGCTGGTCACACGTCTGGCACAGCACTATAGGGTCCCTATATTGCCCGTCGACAGTGAGCATTCGGCCATTTTCCAATGCCTGGCAGGTGAGGGAGATAATGCCATAGACAAGATTTTGCTAACCGCTTCGGGTGGCCCTTTCCGATGCTTATCCAAGGAAGAGTTGTCGCGTGTCACTCCCTCGCAAGCCTTGTGTCATCCCAACTGGCATATGGGGGCCAAGATCACCATTGACTCGGCCACGATGATGAACAAAGGCTTTGAAGTGATAGAGGCGCGCTGGCTTTTTGGCATCGGTCCGCAACAAATTGAGGTGCTTATTCACCCACAATCGGTGATACATTCGGCAGTTCAGTTTGAAGATGGTGCGGTAAAGGCCCAGCTGGGTGTACCGGATATGCGTCTTCCCATCCAATATGCCTTGACCTATCCCGACAGACTGCCGCTTTCGGGCCCGCGTCTCAATCTGTTTGATTTGGGAAGTCTCACCTTCGAGCGTCCCGATACCGACAGGTTTCCGTGTCTCAGTCTGGCCTACGAGGCCTTGGAGCGAGGCGGCAATACTGCCTGTGTGGTCAACACGGCCAACGAGGTGATGAACCGTGCCTTCCGTGACGGGCTCATCGGATTTGCCGACATTTACCGCAACATCAGGCGTGTCATGGACTTGATTCCTTATGATGCGCACCCCACTTTTGATACATATATTGCCACCGATGCCGAAGCACGCAGGGTGGCAGCAAGCATAATCCAACAACAGTAATATTTATGGAAGCATTCCTGATAAGAGCATTACAGCTCATTTTGTGTTTTTCGATACTCATTCTTCTGCATGAGGGCGGCCACTTTTTCTTTGCCAAGCTCTTCAAGGTGCGTGTAGAAAAGTTCTGCCTATTCTTTGATCCTTGGAAGACATTGTTGAAGTTTCGTCCCAAGAAGTCAGATACCGAATATTGTCTCGGCTGGCTTCCGTTGGGCGGATATGTAAAGATCTCGGGCATGATTGACGAATCCATGGACACGCAACAGATGAAACAGCCGCCCCAGCCCTGGGAGTTTCGCTCCCATCCTGCCTGGCAACGCTTGTTGATTATGCTGGGGGGTGTGCTGGTCAACTTTATATTGGCGCTGTTCATCTATTCCATGATTCTCTTTTATTGGGGCGAGACCTACATCCCGCTTGACCGGATGTCGAAGGGCATGCAGTTCAATAATGAGGCCAAGGCTTTGGGTTTTAAGGATGGCGACGTGTTGCTCTCGACCGATAAGCGTGCTTTCAAACGTTTTGACAGCAGCGAGAGCATAGGTTCGGTCTACCGTGACATCTCGTCGGCCCAGTATGTAACGGTGCTGCGCAACGGCCATAAGGTCAACGTGGATATACCGGCCGATGGGCTCAACATGCTCAATATGTTCCGTGCCGTGCCACCTTTTGTGTCCACCTATGTGCCGTCTGTGATAGATAGTGTTGTAGCGGGCACTCCTGCCGCCAAGGCAGGCATCTGCAAGGGAGACCGCCTGATGGCTTTCAATCAGTCCAAGGTGGTTACGTGGAATGACTTTAATGTGGCCATCCAACAACTCAGTGACCGCCTTGTGGGTGCACCTACCGACGACAGCCTTGCGGCACGTCACGTCAGCGTGGTGGTGAGCCGTGCCCGCACCCATAAGATAGATACCTTGAAGCTCATGCTGATGCCTTCCCTGACCATGGGGGTTATCAAGGCGAGCCCTTACACCATGTACAAGCCCGTCACGGTCAAGTATGGTTTCTTCGAGTCTATTCCGGCAGGCATCAATCACGGCATTGACGTGCTGGCAGGCTATGTCGACGACTTGAAATACCTGTTTACCAAGGAAGGAGCCCGCAGTGTAGGCTCGTTTGGTGCAATAGGCAGCATGTTTCCTACGTCATGGGATTGGCAGCGCTTTTGGGAGTTGACGGCTTTCATCAGCATCATCCTGGCCTTCATGAACCTGTTGCCGATACCTGCTCTCGACGGTGGCCATGTGTTGTTCCTGCTGTGCGAAATCATCACGCGCCGCAAACCGAGCGAAAAGTTCATGGAGCGCGCCCAGATGGTGGGCATGATCATCCTGCTGGTGCTGATGGTCTATGCCGTCGGCAACGATGTGTTGCGCTTCATTTTCCATATGTAAGAGGGCTGCGGCCCATCGCTTGCTATAACCGTTCTTTAGTGTACTCTTGTGAAATACAGATTTTTGCAGCTCTTATTGTGCCTTGTCTGCATTCCATTGTGGGCAGGCATACGGGTCAATGGCCTGAGGCCTGCCTATGATTCCCTATGGAACATGTACCTTTATGCCTTGCCCGAGGGGTGTTTCCATGGCGACAGCTGCCGTCTGACCATTACGATTGACAGTGTGCAGCCCAACACTGTTTATTTTGTAGATGCCGAAGTGATCAGGGGCGATTCGCTTACCTTGGACATTATCCCCGCGAAGGCAATGACAGGCTGCCGCATTCTTTCAGTGTCGGCCGATACATTGCTGATCGACAGACTGATGTTTACGTCGCTTCCGATAGTGCAGCTGGAGGGTGAGTTCGGCTATGACTATATGCAGGGACGTTTCGGGTTGCAGGCTGCCGATTCGCTGACTGCCGGACGGCTGTTGGCCAAAATAAAGTGGCGGGGCGGCTCAACCAACGGTGAAGGCAGGCACAAACGCAACTATCATGTCAAGTTTCTTGCTGATACGCTTGGCGGGGAACAAGAGGTGAACTTCATGGGTTTCAGGTCGAGCGACAGCTGGATATTGGATGCGGCCCAGGTCGATTTGAGCAGAATCCGCAACAGGACGTGCACCGATTTGTGGAACGATTTTGCCCGCCGTCCCTATTATGCTGCCAAGGAACCCGAGGCACGCAGCGGTGCAAGAGGCCGTTTTGTAGAGCTCTTCCTCAACCATCGCTACATGGGAGTCTATTCTTTGGGCGAAGCCATCGACAGAAAGCAGCTCAAGCTGAAGAAATATAAGAATGAGGAGATAAGAGGGCAGCTGTGGAAAACCAAGGCATGGACGACAGATGTGACCATGTACGGAGTGCCCGAATATGATAATGAGCAGGAAAGCATGGGCGGATATGAAACCAAGTATCCGAAGCTCGACAAGGCTTTTCCCACCGACTATTCGGTCATTCACAACGCCATCAGGCTGGTGGCCGAAAGCAACGACAGTGTCTTTGAGGCATGTGTGGGCGACTGTTTCGACTTGCCTGTGCTGACCGACTACTATGTGTTTCTTCATACTGTCTATGCCATCGACAACAATGGCAAGAACATGTATTGGGCATGCCATGACAAGACCGTCTCGCCCAAGCTGACCTTGGCCGTGTGGGACCTTGATGCCACAATCGGGGGCAACGTGGATTGCAATGAAATCAGGACAGAGCCTTTGGCTCCCTGCAACGACTTTATGGACAGGTTTGGCTACCTGAATCTCCTCCGCCGGCTGTATCAAGGCAATCTGTGCGGCTTCCGCGATGCCGTAAATGAACGCTTCTGGCAGTTGCGTGAGGGATGTCTGCACACCGATTCCCTGGTGGCGCGCTTCATGGGCAATATAGAGAAATTGCAGCTTTGCGGCGCAGCCGAGCGTGAAGAACGGCGGTGGAGCGGTGATTCTGACTTATGTTACAGGGAGCTTTGTCTACACGACGAGGCTGCCTATATGGCGGATTGGATAAGGCGGCATATGCAGTTTCTCGACGAAGAAGTCTTTAATCGGAGTGCTTCGGCTGTACATTCCGTGAAGCGCGATGCGGCTCATCGCGATGTGGTGTACGACCTTTTCGGACGTCCTGTTGATACAGCCAGGATGTCGCCGGGTCTATACATCAGGAACGGACGTCTTTATCAGAAGAAGTAGCAGGGCTTGGCAATTTAAGTTAATATATTGACAACTTTAACTGCTTAATTGTTAATTTTAAGTGCTGGATTTGTGCGGAATTTTTGTGCAAAACAGCACATAAAACCGGCTTTTCCGACCTTTTTACAGGCTGAAAATGCCGTTTCAAGCCTTGCAAAATGGCTCATAAGCCCCCTCAATTAGGTAAAACAGCTGTGAAAAATCCGTTTTTCGGGTCTCATAAGATACTTTTTGCAGCCGTCGATTGGTGGTAGCAAGGTGGGTTTTCTGCCCGTTTGTGGCATGCCGTCACGGAGCATTGGGTGAGCGATGTGTACATGTCGAGGCTGCGATGTGTACAGTTTGTGCGTGCGATATGTACATGTCTCAGGTAGTGATGTGTACATATCAGTGGGTGCGATGTGTACAGTTTGTGCGAGCGATGTGTACATGTGTGAGTAGCGATATGTACATATCGCAGGGTGTAATGTGTAGGGATCGTGCGTGCGATGTGTACAGACCTAAATGCCTGAAATGCTGATATATTATTCATTTACAGAATGTTTCCCTGTTATATCCCGCGGGGCTGCTTTTCTTGCTACGGATGTTTCCGGAGCTTTCAGCCGGTTTTGAGGTTTGAACAGGGGAGAAAGTGTCGCCTTTTGTGCCTTTAAAGCCTCTGAGAAGCCCGTCGGTTGGTCGGAAAAAGCCCGTGAAGGCAATTGCAGGTGGTATGGGAGACTTATCGAATTGTTAAAATTATTAATGCAAAATCACCCTAAAACCTGTTGCCGTTGCGGCCTCCGAAAGCCCGGCATGAGCAAAATGAGGGTGATATTTGCCCAAGCAACTGAATTGTTGTACCTTTGCAGTAAAATCAACAGCATACAGATTCCCGACAGATATATGGCAGAAGAAAACTCGTTGCTCGACAAGCTCGACGGCTTGAAATCAAGGTTTGAAGAAATCAGTACGCTTATTACAGACCCCTCTGTTATAGGCGATCAAGGTCGCTATGTCAAGCTTTCCAAGGAGTATAAAGACTTGGAACGGCTGATGAATGCACGCACCGAATATGCCGCCCTGCTGCGTAACCTGAGCGAAAGCAAGAGCCTGCTGCTTTCGGAAGACGACCCCGAAATGAAAGAAATGGCTCGCGAAGAGATAGCAACCTGCGAAGCGCGCAAGCCGCAGTTGGAGGAAGAAATCAAGCTTCTGCTCATTCCGCAGGACCCCGAAGACGGAAAGAATGCCATACTCGAAATACGTGGAGGCACAGGAGGCGATGAGGCAGCCCTGTTTGCCGGCGACCTGTTGCGCATGTATACAAAGTATGCAGAGCGCAAAGGCTGGAAAATGGAGATATCGAGTGCCAGCGAAGGAGCCGTGGGAGGCTTCAAGGAAGTGATATGCTACGTATCCGGCCAGGATGTCTACGGCACCCTCAAGTATGAAAGCGGCGTGCATCGCGTGCAGCGTGTGCCGGCCACCGAGACACAGGGCCGCGTGCATACATCGGCAGCCACCGTGGCCGTGCTGCCCGAAGCCGACCAGTTTGAAGTGCAAATCAACGAAGGTGAAATCAAATGGGACACATTCCGCTCCAGCGGAGCCGGTGGACAGAACGTCAACAAAGTGGAGTCGGGCGTACGTCTGCGCTACAACTGGAAGAACCCCAACACGGGCGAGGTGGAAGAAATTCTCATAGAGTGTACCGAAACCCGCGACCAGCCCAAAAACAAGGAAAGGGCCCTGTCGCGCCTGCGTACCTTTATCTACGACAAGGAACACCAGAAATATGTGGACGACATAGCCAACCGTCGCAAAACCCTTGTAAGCACCGGAGACCGCAGTGCAAAGATACGCACCTACAACTATCCCCAAGGACGTGTGACCGACCACAGGATAGGGTATACCATGTATAATCTGCCCGCATTCATGGATGGCGACATACAGGACTGCATAGACCACCTCATAGTGGCCGAAAACGCAGAACGAATGAAAGAAGCCGAATTATAAACAACAAAAATATGACCAGACAGCAACTCATAGAAAACATACGCACAAAAGAGTCCTTCCTGTGTGTAGGTCTCGACAGCGATAGAAAAAAGCTCCCCCATCACCTCTTGGGAGACGACGACCCCCAGTTCAGCTTCAACAAAGCCATTATAGACGCCACCGCACCCTACTGCGTGGCCTACAAACCCAACGTAGCCTTCTACGAATGTGAAGGCATACAGGGATGGACATCCTTGGAGAAAACAGTGGAATACCTGCGGCGTTACTATCCCGACCATCTCATCATTGCCGATGCCAAACGCGGTGACATAGGCAACACCTCAGCCATGTATGCCCGTTGTTTCTTTGAGGAACTCGGTGTGGATGCCGTAACCATAGCACCCTATATGGGCGAAGACAGTGTTTCACCCTTCCTGGGCTATCCCGGCAAATGGGTCATACTGCTGGCACTGACCAGCAACAAAGGCTCGCACGACTTCCAGATGAGAGAGACCAAGGACAGCCATGAACGGCTCTTCGAAACCGTCATCAGAAAAAGCCAATCATGGGCAGACGAACAGCAGATGATGTATGTCGTGGGAGCCACTCAGGGACAACTCTTTGAAGATGTACGCCGCATAGCCCCCAACAACTTCCTGCTCGTGCCCGGCGTAGGGGCACAGGGAGGGTCGCTCGAAGAGGTATGCCGATACGGAATGACCGACGACTGCGGCCTGCTGGTCAACAGTTCGCGAGGCATCATCTTTGCCGACAGCACCGAACACTTTGCAGCAACGGCAGCCGAAAAGGCCAAGGAACTGCAACAGCAAATGCGCCAGCAACTGCAGCAACGCCACATCGTGTCGTGACCTGAGCCGATGATCATCAACGACCCCGTCTTCGGGTTCATCGAAATACCCGAAGGCCTATTGGCACAACTCGCGAGACATCCCATCATGATAAGGCTGACCCGGCTCAAACAGCTGGGAGCCACCCACTACGTATATCCCGGAGCCGTGCATACACGCTTCGGACATTCTATCGGAGCCTACCATCTGGTCACCGAAGCCCTCGGCACATTGGAGAAAAAAGGGGTAGTAATAACCAAGGACGAATGTCTGGGAACGCAAATCGCAATGCTGCTCCACGACATAGGACACGGGCCGATGTCGCATGCACTGGAAAACACATTGGTCAAAGACGTCGAACACGAAACCATCTCGCTGCTGCTGATGCAGCGCCTCAACCAAGAGACCGGCGGACAACTGGAAACAGCCATCAGCATCTTCAAAGACCAACACCCCAAGCATTTCCTCCATGAACTGATATGCAGCCAACTCGATATGGACCGTCTGGACTACCTGTGCCGCGACAGCTTCTTCGCAGGAATCAGGGAAGGAACCATCGGAGTGGCACGCATCATCAAAATGCTCGATGTCAGAAACGACCGCCTCGTCATAGACCACAAAGGCATCTATACCATAGAAAACTACCTGATGGCACGCCGCCTTATGTATTGGCAAGTCTATCTGCACAAAACAGCAATGGCCGCACAAGAAGTGCTCAGAATGACCGTAGAGCGGGCAAAAGACCTGATGCGCAAAGGGCTGAAACTGCCCTGCACGCCACAGCTGGCCTACTTCCTGCAAAGCGACATCACAGCAAAAGCAATGGACAACCAACCGCAATGGGCAGACCGTTTCACAGCCATTGACGACAGCGACATGGAAAATGCCATCAAGCAATGGACCACCTGCGAAGACAAAGTGCTGGCACTGCTCGCCTCAGACTACATCGACCGGCATCTCTTCAAGTCAAAAGAGTTGACAGGACCCATAACAGACCGGGCCTTGAACCAATTGCGCCGGCAAATGGCCTCACATCTCGGCATCAGCGAGCAAGAGGCCTCCTATCTCGTACGCTACAAAGAAACCGACCAGATGCTCTATTCATCCGATGACGAGCACATATGCATCTCATTTAAAGACGGTACCACCCGTGACATCTCGGAATGCTCCGAGTTATTGAAATCCAATCTGACCGACAAGAAAAGCAAACGCTACAATCTTTACTATCAGCGCAGCCCCTTACAAATACCGGCCGATTTTTGCCTGCCAGAGTGAAAATGTTCATACTACGTATATAATATGTCTGCTTTTTTTGCGATATTTGCAGACTAAAGTGGATAAAAAACAATGGAATTTACAGCAAAACAAATTGCATCCCATCTCCATGGAACTATAGAAGGCAATGAAAATGCAACAGTACATACATTCGCTAAAATAGAGGAAGCTCACGAAGGTTCAATATCCTTTCTGGCCAATCTCGCCTATGAGCACTACCTCTATGACACAAAGGCAAGCATTGTATTGGTGAACAAGGATTTCAAGCCTCAACAGCCCGTTGCCGCAACACTCATACGCGTGGACAACGCCTATGAATGCATAGCAAGCCTGCTGGCACTCTATGAACAGAGCAAACCGCAGAAAAAAGGCATCAGTTCGCTGGCTTCGATAGCCGCAAGTGCCAAAATCGGAGACGACTGCTATATAGAGCCCTTCGTGTGTATCGGCGAGAATGTGGTGATAGGCAGCCACACACAGATCTATGCTCACTCGACAATCTGCGACAATGCCAAAGTGGGCGACAACAGCCTGTTGTATCCCAACGTGACAGTCTACCACGACTGCATCATAGGCAGCAATGTCATACTCCATTCAGGTGTCGTGATAGGGGCCGACGGCTTCGGCTTCGCTCCCACGGCAGAGGGATATGAGAAGATACCGCAAATAGGCATCGTCACCATAGAAGACAATGTTGAAATAGGCGCAAATGCCTGTGTGGACCGCTCAACCATGGGGTCTACATTTGTCAAAAAAGGAGTGAAGCTCGACAACCTGGTGCAGATAGCACACAATGTGACTGTAGGCGAAAACACCGTAATGAGTGCCCAAGTGGGCGTAGCCGGCTCAACCAAGATAGGAAAATGGTGCATGTTTGGCGGACAAGTGGGAATTGCCGGCCATTCCACCATAGGAGACTTCACCAAAAGTGGGGCACAGGCAGGCATCGCAGGCAGCATACCAAAGGGCAACACCACAATCATCGGCTCCCCGGCCATCGAGGCTCGACGCTTCGCACGTTGCAACGCCGTGTTCCGCAACCTTCCACAGCTGTCGAAAGAAGTGCAGGACCTGAAAGCCGAAATAGAAGAATTAAAACAATCACTCAACCAAAAATAAAGCAGCATGCTAAAACAAAAGACCCTGAAAGGCAGTTTCTCCCTATATGGCAAGGGGCTTCATACCGGGTTACATATCACTGCAACGTTCAATCCGGCACCAGAGAACACAGGCTACAAAATCCAACGTATTGATCTGGAAGGCCAGCCAATCATCGATGCAATAGCCGAGAATGTGGTGGATATGACGCGAAGCACAGTCCTCGCCAAAGGCGAAGCACGATGCTCAACGGTAGAACATGCATTGGCCGCCCTCTATGGAATGGACATCGACAACTGCCTCATCCAAGTGAACGGTCCCGAAATGCCTATCCTCGAAGGTAGCGCAGAAGCATACATCGAAAGCATAAAAAACGTAGGCATAGTAGAGCAAAACGCCAATAAGGATGTATACATCATCCGTAAAAAAATAGAAGTGCACGACGAAGCCACAGGGGCATCCATCGTGATACTCCCTGACGACAGCTTCAGCATTACGGCAATGATTTCCTATCAGTCAAAGTGGTTCTCAAGCCAGTTCGCTACATTAGAGAACGTCAAAGACTTTGACAAGGAGATAGCCCGTGCGCGTACGTTTGTCTTTGTGCGCGATGTCGAACCCCTGCTTCAGGCCGGCTACATCAAAGGAGGTGACTTGGACAATGCCATAGTCATTTATGAAGAAGAAATACCTCAGGAACGTCTTGACAAGCTGGCCGACCATTTAGGCGTAGCACATGTGGATGCAAAGAAGCTGGGATTCCTCAATACGAAACCTCTGGTATGGGAGAATGAACCCGCACGCCACAAGCTTCTGGACATCGTGGGCGACATGGCTCTGATAGGACGCCCTATTCGCGGACGCATCATTGCCACCAAGCCCGGCCATTCCATCAACAACAAGTTTGCACGGCAGATAAGGCGTGAAATACGTGCACACGAGGTGCAGGCACCCATATACGACTGCAACAACGCACCCCTGATGGACGTTAACCGCATACGTGAGCTTCTTCCGCACCGCTACCCCATGCAGCTGGTTGACAAAGTCATTGAAATAGGTTCCAACTTTATCGTGGCAGTGAAAAACGTAACAAGCAATGAGCCCTTCTTTCAAGGCCACTTCCCCCAGGAGCCTGTCATGCCCGGCGTGCTTCAGATAGAGGCAATGGCACAGGCAGGAGGCTTGCTCGTGCTCAACTCTGTAGAGGAGCCCGAACGCTGGAGCACCTACTTCATGAAAATAGACGGCGTGAAATTCCGTCAGAAAGTAGTGCCTGGTGATACACTCATCTTCAGAGTGGAACTGCTGGCCCCTATCAGGCACGGCGTTTCCTCAATGAAAGGCTTTGTCTTTGTAGGCGACAAAGTGGTGAGCGAAGCCACCTTTACAGCCCAAATAGTAAAGAACAAGTAATTCAAAACCAATGAACAAAATCAGCCCGTTGGCTTATGTCAGCCCCGAAGCCATAATAGGAGACAATTGCGAGATAGGGCCTTTCTGCTATATAGACAGGAACGTGAAGATTGGAAACAACAATGTCCTGATGAACAGTGTCACTGTTCTATATGGCGCACGTATAGGAAACGACAACCGATTCTTTCCGGGTGCAGTCATCAGTGCCATTCCTCAGGATTTGAAGTTCAAGGGAGAAGAAACAGTAGCCGAAATAGGTGATGGCAACACCATCCGTGAAAATGTGACCATTAACAGGGGAACGGCGGCAAAAGGCAAGACAGTCATAGGCAATGGTAACCTGCTGATGGAGGGCTCGCATGTGGCACACGATGCTAAAGTAGGGAACCGCTGCATCATAGGCAACACCACAAAAATAGCCGGAGAAGTCACAATAGACGATAACGCCGTAATCAGTGCATGCGTACTTATCCATCAGTTCTGCCACGTAGGCAGCTATATTATGCTTGGAGGTGGCACACGCACGGGGCAGGATATTCCGCCTTATGTGATGGTAGCCCGTGAACCTGCACAGTATTGCGGCCTGAATTTGGTAGGATTGCGCCGCCATGGCTTTACACCCGAGCAGATCGGAATCATACATGATGCCTATCGCATCATCTATGACAGGGGAATCTCAATGGAAGAGCGCATTGCCAAAATACGCAAACAGTTTCCCGACAGCCCGGAAGCCCGCTATATTACAAGTTTTGTAGAATCGTCTCAACGAGGCATTGTTTATGATAAGTAGCTATGTTGTTCAAGATTACTTTTATTTGTGACGAAGTAGAAGATTTTCTCCGCGAAATCACTATTGATGCCGATGCTTCTTTCCTTGATTTGAACAAGGCAATATTGGATGCATGCGACTATTCGGATGACCAGATAACTGTTTTTTATATCTGCGATGACAAATGGGAAACCAAAGAACAAATCACACGCGAAGATATGGAAACAGGAAAGTCCGACCAGGATATCTATATCATGGAAAAGGCTGTGTTGCGGGATTTTATACACGATGAAGGACAAAAGCTCATCTATGTATTCGATTCCTTCTATGATCGCGTGCTTTATGCAAAGGTAACTGAGGTGATTACCGGCAAGAACTGCGAGAAACCTGTATGCAGTCGCTCTAAGGGCAAAGCTCCGGAGCAGATAGCTCTTGAAGATGAGAACCTGACAAAGTTGGCGCAGACCGATGATGACCTTATGGATAATGACGATTTCTATGGCAGCGATGAATACGATCAGGACGACATAGATACCGATGGCTTTGAGATAGAAGAACGTTGAAGCATGTCCGATGAAGACGGCAAAGAAGGTGTGAAGACGTTATTTGTATTACTCGGCCCGACCGGCGTTGGAAAAACAGAATTGAGTTTTTCCATCGCCGGTTTGCTTCATTCACCGGTCATCAGTGCAGATTCGCGACAGATATATAGGGAGATTCCCATAGGGACAGCCGCACCGACCAAGGAGCAGCAACAGGCCGTGAAGCATTACTTTATAGGAACGCGTTCGATTCTTGAGGACTATAGTGCTGCACAATACGAGCAAGATGCAATGCAACTGCTTTGCCGACTTTTCCTGCATCACGACAATCTGCTGCTTACCGGTGGCAGTATGCTCTATATCGACAGTGTTTGCAACGGCATTGATGACTTGCCTACCGTGGATGTTGCCACACGTTTGCACTTTAAGCAACGCTTGGAAACGGAAGGACTGGCAGCTTTGGCCCGAGAATTGGCAGAGAAAGACCCCCTTTGGGCACGACAGGTGGACATGAATAACCCGAGGAGGGTAGTACATGCACTTGAAATATGCCACATAACAGGCGGACGCTATTCTTCATTATTAGGACAAAGAAAGGCAAGCCGCCCTTTCCGCATCATCAAAATAGGCTTGCTGCGACCGCGCGAAGAGCTCTATGAACGAATCAATCAGCGGGTCGATGCCATGATGCAATCGGGTTTGCTTGACGAGGCATCGCGGATGTTCCCCTATCAAGCGGCAAATGCGCTCAATACGGTTGGCTACAAGGAACTGTTCTCTTATTTCAAAGGTGATTGCACTTTGGAAGATTCCATCGAAAAGATTAAACGAAACACACGCGTCTACTCGCGGAAACAGCTCACTTGGTTCAATCGCGATGGCTCCATTGTCTGGTTTCATCCTGACAAGGCTCAAGCCATTCATAATTTTATATCAGATAGCTGCAGTCGCGATTAGTGCATGAAAACGCTGCGTTACAGTGCGGATACTCAAGCCACGGCGTGTAATTCTCCGGCTGCCTGTGCGGCTTTTCATGCATTATCTTTATCGCTGATTCGATGCAAGCCTTTACCCCTCAAATTCGGATAGCTCAAGCCAGCGCGTTGATTTACTGTCGAGCTCTTGTTCCAATTCAGGCAGACGTTTGCTTTTCTCTGTAATTTCTTCTACTGAAAGTGTGCCGCTGCTGAAAGCCTCTTCAATATCTTTTTTCTCTTGTTCCAGCTTGTCGATGTCTTCGGTCAACTGCTCAAACTCTTTTTTCTCTTTATAAGTCAGTCGCCGTTTGCCGTCGGTGCGGCTACGTTGCCGGCTGTTTCCTGCTGCTATGGCTTTTTCCGTACGTCCCTTTCCGCGTTCGGCTTCGGCCTTTGCTTCGGCCCATTCACGATATTGACTGTAATTGCCCGGAAAGTCTTTTACCTCGCCTTGCCCTTTGAAGACAAGTACATGGTCGACAACCTTGTCCATAAAGTAACGGTCGTGGCTTACAACAATGACACATCCCCTAAAGGCCTGAAGGTATTCTTCCAGCACTTGAAGGGTGACAATATCCAGATCGTTGGTCGGTTCGTCGAGTACAAGGAAATTAGGACTGCGCATCAGTACTGTGCAGAGATGCAGGCGTCGGCGTTCTCCGCCACTGAGCTTGCAAACATAGTTGTATTGCTTTTCGGGAGGAAAAAGAAAATACTGTAAAAATTGCGATGCCGATAGTTTGCGGCCGCCTCCAAGGTCAACATATTCGGCAATATCGCGGACCACATCAATCACCTTGATTTGATCGTCAAAGGCCATGTCTTCCTGCGAATAATAGCCAAAGCGTACGGTCTCTCCTATGCTGATACGACCACTGTCGGGCTTTTCCAGTCCCAACAGCATCTTGATGAATGTTGATTTCCCTGTACCGTTATTGCCGACGATTCCCATCTTTTCGTATCGGGAAAAAACATAGAAGAAGTCTTTTAAGATGATTTTTGAACCAAAACTCTTACTGATGTAATCCGCCTCGAAAACCTTGTTCCCGATATAAGCACTTTTTACTTCAAGTGTGGCCTTGCGTTCTTCCATGCGTTGCTTGGCTATCTTCTCCAGATTGTAAAATGCATCTTCGCGGTATTTGGCTTTGTGGCCTCGGGCGCAAGGCATTCTGCGCATCCACTCCAGTTCTTTGCGATACAGGTTATTGGCTCTGGCAATCTCACTGTTGCGTGCACTGATGCGTTCTTGCCGCTTTTCCAAATAGTAGCTGTAGTTTCCCTTGTATGAGTAGATGGATTCGTTGTCAAGCTCTAAGATCTCGTTGCAGACACGGTCCAGGAAATATCTGTCATGAGTCACCATCAGCAAGCTGAAAGAACCGGCTTGCAGAAAACCTTCCAGCCATTCAATCATTTCTAAATCTAAATGGTTGGTGGGCTCGTCAAGAATAAGCAAGTCTGGTTGCATCATCAGAACATTGGCCAAGGCGACACGTTTGATCTGCCCTCCCGAAAGATGGCTGATAGGTTCATCAAAGTCGGTGACCTTCAGCTTTGAGAGAATCTGTTTTATGCGGGCTTCATAGTCCCATGCCCTGGCATGATCCATTTGTTCTATCAGGTCGGTCAATTGCGGATTATTCAGAGTGTGAAGGCTTTGTGTGTATTTTCTGATGAGCTCGGTAGTGGGGTTGCCATGTTCGAAACAAGCTTCAATCACAGTCAATTCGGGTGAAAAATAAGGGTGTTGCGGTAAATAACCTATGCGGATATCGTTGCGGAAGGTGATTCGCCCTTTGTCATAATCTTTATCCCCGCATAAAATATTCAGCAGGGAAGTCTTTCCTGCTCCGTTTTTAGCGATAAGTCCTACATGATGGCGCTCGGTAACACTGAATGATATGTCGTCAAAAAGCGTTAGGTCGCCGATAGTCTTTGTGAGACCTTGAACATCAAGAATGGTATTCGACATAATAGTCGCAAAAGTAAGAAAAAACTTTTCCCCGAAGCAAAAAAACATCGCAAAAGCAAACGCGTTTCAATAAATAAATACTACTTTTGCAACTCGTAAGCCGTTATCCGGCTCACTTACCAAAATATTTATACAAGCATAATCAAAACAGGAAAGCCGTCGTAAAGGATTTTTACGAGAGGCGTTTCACAATTACAACAGTTTATATATGACAAACTTCAACAAGGAGGAATTGTTGGCAAAAAATGATTCTGACATCCGTAATATCGCTGCCGAATTGGGAATAGAAGCCGGTGCGTCAGAAAGCAAAGAAGAGCTTATCTATCGGATTCTTGACGAACAGGCCATTCAAAATGCAGCGAAACCGGCCGCAAAACGTCGTCCGCGTATCACGAAAAAGGCAGCCGAAAAAGTAGTTTCTGCGACAAAGGGCAGTACAGTTAAGGAAAAATCGACAAAAGCTAAGACCACTGCTGCGGCCGACAGCCCCGAAGCCGATGATACCAAGAAGCCTACTGTTAAAAAGACTGCTGCCAAGACTAAGAAAACGACCAAGAAAGCTGCAGACAAGCAAGAGGTATTAGAAGACAAGCAAATCTTGGCAGATGAAGTGCCTGAAGCAAAGGATGAGGTTCAAGAGGGAATGGTTGAAGCTGTTGCTCCGCAGCCGGAAGCTGTACCTGAGGCCGAGACCGAAGTCGAGGCCAAAGTTGAGCCGGCGAATGGAGCTGCCAATAATGCCGATTCGGAATCTGCTTCGCAAGCCGGGCAAGACGAAGTGCCGGCCGAAGAAGACGAAGGTCCGGATTTTATCACTATCGAAGACATCCCTGTAGAGGAAAATACCATAGATGACGAATTGTCGGGTCATTTGCTGAATAAGTTCAATATAACGGCTTCTGAAGCGGCAGTTGCCCAAAACCCTCCGTTTATGGACACGGAAGTGCCCGACTATTGGCCTAAGGAAAAGGTTGAAATGGCATCACCGTCACCGGCTTTTCCCGGTGTCAATCGTGCCGCATCCAAGCAATCTCTGCCAAAGGAATACGACTTCAATAATATCCTGACCGGGACAGGAGTGTTGGAAATTATGCCTGAGAATTACGGATTTCTTCGTTCGTCTGATTACAATTATCTTCCTTCGCCCGATGATATATATGTTTCCCAGCAGCAAATAAAGTTTTTCGGATTAAAGACAGGCGATGTGGTGGAAGGCGGTATCCGTGTTCCCAAAGAAGGAGAAAAGTATTTCCCGTTGGTAAGTATTGTTTCCATTAATGGATGTTCACCCGAACGTGTCCGCAATCGTGTGCCTTTCGAACATCTTACACCCTTGTTCCCAGATGAGAAATTCAAGCTTTGCAAGGGTGCAGGCGACAATCTGTCAGTGCGCATTGTAGACCTCTTTACCCCGATAGGCAAAGGTCAGCGTGCCCTAATCGTGGCCCAGCCAAAAACAGGTAAGACGATACTTATGAAAGATATTGCCAATGCCATTGCCGCCAATCATCCGGAAGCATATTTGATGATGCTTTTGATTGATGAACGTCCCGAAGAAGTCACAGATATGGCACGTACCGTAAAGGCCGAGGTGATTGCATCCACCTTTGACGAACCTGCGGCTCATCATGTCAAGATTGCAGGTATAGTATTGGAAAAGGCAAAGCGAATGGTTGAATGTGGCCATGATGTCGTCATTTTCTTGGACTCGATTACTCGTTTGGCCCGTGCCTACAATACAGTGGCACCTGCCAGTGGAAAGGTGCTGACCGGTGGTGTCGATGCCAATGCCCTGCAAAAACCCAAACGCTTTTTCGGTGCAGCACGCAACATCGAGGGCGGAGGTTCGCTTACCATTATAGCCACGGCACTAATCGATACCGGCAGTAAGATGGACGAGGTTATCTTCGAAGAGTTCAAGGGTACGGGTAATATGGAATTGCAATTGGATCGTACACTTAGCAATAAACGCATATTCCCTGCGGTCAACTGCATTGCTTCGAGTACTCGTCGTGACGATTTGCTCCACGACAAGACAACGCAGGATCGTATGTGGATTTTGCGCAAGTATATTGCAGACATGAATTCAATGGAAGCCATGAACTTGCTGCAGCAGCGCATGAAAGGTACGCGTAACAATGAGGAATTCCTGATGTCGATGAACTCTTGACCTTATTATTGCATGAATAGACAGACAAGGC
>DJPH01000014.1:87582-91520 GCA_002439755.1 Prevotellaceae bacterium UBA6417
GCCTTGTCTGTCTATTCATGCAACCTTTCTCTTATCTTTTGCCGACGAGTATCTTCTTCCTGTTCTTTATATGGATTTTCCCGGCTGAATTCTTTTTTACCTTTATGCCTTGCAGGTCATAGGTATCGCCATTGTCAGATGCCTCGTTGGTGCCATGCAGCGATTTTATTGCAGTGGGAGTGGTTGGTGAGGACTCTCTCAACAGTACCTGTGTCATGCAATGAGCTGCACCGTAGCCGTCTATCAAGTTTTCCAATGGTATCCATTCAGCTTTAACACCGTTGTTTTTCAAGGCAAGTTCCAGCTCTGATGACTGGCCGCCAACCATCATTACGTGTCGTGGTGATATGGTAAGGTAGTTGTTGGCGTAGTGCAATTCATCGTTCTCATTGATTGGTATGATGGAGAAGCCTTTCTTTTTAAGAAAATCCACGAATGGCAGGTCTTTTGATATCAAGCGGTATTCTTTTGACCCGTGCTCGCGTGCATAGACATCGGCTGTCACATATTCGGGTTGGTCGGGTTTTGCATTCAGTCTGCTGCTGACCAATGTACACAAGTCCTTGTCCATGATGTTGAAATATGTGTCCAAATGCATCTGCATTTGCCATAGCTTGTGGTCGTTGACAACAACAATGGTATCGTGTCCGAATGCGTCAGCTTCCATGATTTGCCTGATGGCCTCCATATTGGTACGCATTCCGCATCCAATTAGTGAGAAGGTGCCTGCTGGGATGTAGTCACCGCCTTCCAGCCGTCCTTCGCCTTTGATTTCAAGTATCGGTGACAGCCCGAGATGGATATAACAGCTGCGGATGATGCGGGTTTCGGGAAGGCGTTGTGCAGAGTTCATGTTCGAGATGATGTGTCCGCGGGGTGTTGTGATGCTTTGGTCGCGTGTAAAGTAAAGGTTCATCAGCGAATGGTGGATATAGTCTGCCTCAATGCCTGTGTTGTTGTCTACGCTTCTCATCTTTACCGTAGGTTGGAACAACAGGCACCGTATCAGGTCTTTTCGTGTCATTTGGCCTAACACTTTCTGCCTGTACACTTGTCCGCAGGCGGCTGTGTCGCGTTTATTCACATTGCTGATGTCGTAAGTCAGTGTCTTTCCTGCCAAAGCCCGTAGGGTATCCATGTCAAGCTCGTTCAGGATGTCGGCTACGTTGTAAACCTTTATGCCGTTTTTTTCTAACTGCTTGATGTAATTGCGGTGTTCGTCGGCAGCTGCATCTACGTCAAAATAGTGTTCAAAGAGCCCGGCCATGGGATGGATCACGCCGTCAAAGAGTTCTTCTCCGGGGGTGTGCATTAGGATAACTTTTGCTTTGTCCCATTCAGCTTTGGGATAGGTTGTCTCGTTTTGGGCTTGAGCCGTAGTGACAAAGCCCGATATCATACCGAGCAATATCAGATTTTTCGTTATAGTCATGTGCAGATAGTTTGTGTCTTTCTCTTAGTGCCGTTTTATGGCTGCCTTGTCGTGTTCCAGTTTTTTCAGGAAAAACTTGACCTTTTGCTGTGCCCTGTCCAGATTAATGCCCAAGGTGTCGCGTTCTATGTTCGACAGATTAGCTCTGCCGGCCTGCCGTTTGCTTTCTTCCAGTTGTATGCGTGCTTCGGCCAAATCTATCGAATCGAGCAGCAGTATGCCTTCTTCGCGTGCGTTAAGTGCCAGCGGATATTCCTTTCGCAGTCTGTCGATGCAGTTTTTAGCCTTGGTGAAGTCGTTGATGCTTAATGCTACACGGGCATCTGACAAACAGGTTTGTCCGGCTGCTTCGACATCGTTTTTATCTTTACATCCTGCTGCCGAGGCAAGTAGTAGGGCCGAAAAGGCCGCATACATCATTGTTTTTTTCATGGGCTATGTGTTTGAGAGTTGTAAAAGTACGAAAATAGTTTCATTCTTTCTCTCAATATCCGATGTTATTTTTCATACGCCATTGTAAATCTTCTGTTTCAGAGCCGTGTTGCGTTTCCGGCAGCCCTAATTGAAGATAAGGTGACAATAAAAACAAGAAAAAGCTTTGTCGGCTAAGATTTTTGTTATACTTTTGCACCCATAAAGCAATGGTACCTTGACCGAGTGGTTAGGTAACGGTCTGCAAAACCGCTTACAGCAGTTCGAATCTGCTAGGTACCTCCCTCGTTTCAGCAGCCGGTTTGTCCTTCGTGCGCAGGCCGGCTGTCCTATTTTTGTGATGTTATACATATTAATAAGTAATCCGCATTTCCAAAGTCAGGAATGCGGATTACTTATTGACAAGCAGTGTGATTAAAGCACTTTCTTGTAGAGTTCTACGATGTCGGCTTCCGTAACGTCACGTGGGTTGCCCGGAGTGCAGACATCTGCAATTGCCTGTGCTGCCAATGCCGGGATGTCGCTTTCCTTGATGCCGAGTTCGGTGAGGTGCTGCGGTATTCCTACCTTTATGGCTAGTGCGCGTACTGCATCGCAGGCCGCCTGTGCAGCCTGTTCGGGTGTCATTCCTGTGGTGTCGACTCCCATGGTGCGTGCTATTACTCCGAATTTCTCGATGCATTTGGGCTTGTTGAATTCCATGATGGTGGGCAACAGCAGTGCGTTGGCTACGCCGTGTGGAATGTCAAACAATGCTCCCATCGGGTGAGCCATGCCGTGCACCAGTCCGAGACCTACGTTGGAGAATGCCTGTGCAGCCACATATTGTGCCAATGCCATTCCTTCGCGTCCTTTGGGGTTGCGTGGCTCTTCTACGGCTGTAACAAGGTTTTCGTTAATCATGCGTATGGCTTCTATTTCAAACATATCACTCAGGGCCCATGCTCCTTTTGTGATATATCCTTCGATGGCATGTGTCAGTGCGTCCATGCCGGTGGCTGCTGTAAGGCCCTTCGGCAAGGAATACATCAGTTCGGGGTCTATGATGGCTACGGCGGGAATGTCGTTGGGGTCGACACACACCATCTTCTTTTGTTTCTCTTCGTCTATGATGACGTAGTTGATGGTCACTTCGGCTCCGGTGCCTGCTGTCGTGGGAAGTGCAATGATGGGCACGCTCTTGTGAGTTGTAGGTGCGCAACCTTCCAATGAGACTACATCGGAGAATTCGGGGTTGTTGCATACAATACCGATGCCCTTGGCTGTGTCCATCGAGGAACCGCCCCCTATAGCAATGATGCAATCGGCACCCGAAGCTTTGAATGCGGTGACACCCTGCTTAACGTTCGTTACGGTAGGGTTGGGCTTGATTTCACTATAGATCTCATAGGGGATGTTGGCTTCATCGAGCACGTCGGTAACCATTTTTGTGGTACCAACCTTTATAAGGCCTTTGTCACTGCATACCAATGCTTTCTTTAAGCGCAGACGCTTGAGAACTTCCGGTAATTCTTTTCTTGCTCCCGGACCGAAGTAAGAGACTTCGTTTAAGATAAATCTGTTAACCATAGATGTTCTATATTTTGAATGTTTGATGATAACAAAAGTACGAAATAATTTGCTTTTAGCAGGTTTGTTGCAGAGATATTTCATGCTTAAATTATCATAGTCTCAAGATTGTTTCTTGGAGACAAGAAAAAACCCGTTGCATCATCTGTGCAGACAATGCAACGGGTTAGTATGTAAGCAAGAGTGCTTGCAAAAGGATTTATTTCACGGCCACCTTCTTTTTACCTACGATGTAGATGCCTTTCTTCAGGCTCTTCAGTGCATCTGCTTTCTTGATGTTGCGTTTGATGAGCTTGCCATCAACGGTGTAGACGTTGACAAGTGCGTCATTGCTACCGGCAACTTGCTTGATGCCAAGTGCACCTTCGGTGGTCAGTATCAGGTTGTATTCGCCTTCCTGTGCTTTGATGAGCGACGGAACTATATAGCCCGACTGTGAGCCGATGCTTGCAGACTTGTCTTCGGCCAGTACTTTCAGCACTGCATTCTCTATGAATCCGTAGCC
>DJPH01000033.1 GCA_002439755.1 Prevotellaceae bacterium UBA6417
TTGATACAAGGTTTCTTTGGGAAGCAGCAGTATGCAGCTGCGATGTGTATGCCTTGAGATTGCGACATGTACATATAGCAGGTTGCAATCTGCCGCATTGCAGGGTGTTTCATGTACATGAAACACATTGTTTCCTGTACATGTCACACGTTGTTTCACCTACATAGAACACGTTGTTTCACCTACATGAAACAACCGCTGCCATGCGACATCCTTACAAGAGAAGCGTGTTACATCTTCTGACAAATCGTTATCATTGCGATAGATTCTGAAAAATAACGGTGCCTAATCTTCCATGCATACACAAAAAAACGGTATCTTTGCCTTGTTCTTCATAGAAAACCAAGAAAAAAACATTTTAAACCATCATACAAATGAAAAGACAAATCGGAGCTTTGATTATCATTCTCACCTCGTATCTTGTGGTGCCTGCACCTGCACAATTAGTAAACGGAAAGCGCGGATCAGACGATTTCCAAATAGGCATAGCCGGCTACACTTATCGGAATTTCAACATAGACCAAACGCTTGAATATCTACAAAGTTTGGGCGTAAAGTATTTATCGGTAAAAGACTTCTGGCTGCCATTAACCTCGAACAAGGAGCAGATGGATGCCTTCAAGGCAAAATGCGCCAAATACGGTGTGGAAGGCTATATATTAGGCCCCATCTACATGAACAGCGAGGCAGAAGTAGACCGTGCCTTTGCTTATGCCGAACGCTACGGCTCGACAATGTTTATCGGCGTGCCCAAATATGAGCTTATCGATTATACCATCAAGAAAGTTGCCGAAACAGGAATAAAAGTAGCCATTCATACTCACGGCCCCGACGGCGCGCCATTTCCCAACATCCGCAAAGTGGTTGAAATGGTCAAAGACCCCAAACTCGGTGTCGGCTGCTGCATGGACTTGGGACACTGCGTTCGGATGGGCGAAGACATCGTTAAAGACATCAAGCGTTATAAAGAGTGGATCTACGATGTACACATCAAAGACGAATCGGCAGCATCAAAAGCCGGTCAGACGTGGGAAATGGGACGAGGCGTTATGGACTTCAAACCCATCATCAAGGCTTTCCGCAAAATCAAATATAAAGGAAAACTCTCTTTGGAATTCGAAAGAAACGGCAAGAACCCACATCCGGGCGTAGCCGAATCCATAGGATACCTGCGCGGCGTTTGCGACGCCACCAAATGACGGTTCTTCACCTTAATCTACATCATTTTAACTGAAATGCTGCAAGTTCATTGTACCTTTGCAGTCATTTCAGATTAAATGATACTCAGCAAACAAGTAAGAGGAAGCATCTACGGATGCATCGCGGCCATCAGTTATGGCCTCAACCCACTGTGTGCCTTATCACTCTATCAAGACGGGATCAACTCCAATTCGGTCTTGTTCTACCGTTTTCTAATTGGGTCGATATTGTTAGGAGCTCTGATGACAATTCAAAAGAAAAACTTTGCCCTGACAAAGAAAGAAGCCACAGTACTTGCCGCCTTGGGCATTATGTTTGCCGCTTCATCACTCACCTATTTCCTGAGCTTTTACTACATGGCAGCCGGTATAGCGGCGACACTGGTTTTCGCCTATCCCGTGTTTGTTGCCATTCTGATGGCCGTCTTTTTTAAAGAAAGGCTGAAATGGCCATCCATAATAGCTATAGCACTTACCGTTTGCGGCATCGCCTTATTATACAAAGGCGACAACGGAAAGCCCATTGCACCCATGGGCATTGTATTGATTATGATTTCTGCTCTGACTTACGCCTTATACATCATCATAGTCAACCGTAGCGGCATTGTCATGTCAAGCATTAAACTGACCTTCTATGCCATGCTGGGCTGTCTGGCCTGTATCACGATTTTTGCAGCTGTCAGCCACACAGGACAATTACAAATGCTCCATACAGGCAGAGAATGGTTTTACGCCATTCTTTTAGGACTTGTTCCCACCGTCATATCACTTGTATTCATGGCCATGTCGATACAATGCATAGGTTCTACACCAACCGCCATCATGGGAGCCTTGGAACCGGTAACCGCAGCATTTGTAGGAATAACAGTTTTTGGCGAACTACTGACGGCCCGCCTTGCATCCGGTATCCTGCTCATCCTTTTTTCAGTGACACTCATCATTCTCGACAGCAGATTGCGGCAAAGCTTCGCCCACTATCATTTCATCCCCAAAAGAAAAGGCATTATTAAATGGTGGAAGTGGAAATAAGGCTTTTCAACGTTCTAAAACTTCTTTCCTGCAAAATAAGCCACACGCTGCAACAAGAGAGCCAGTCCGAGAGAACAGGCCAACATCAAGGATACGTTCAGACAAGTATAAGGAGTAGCGCGACTTAAAGAGAAAGGCCCTACCATTAAAAGGTTATGAACCAGATAAAGCGGATATGATATATCCGAAAGCCATTTGACAGAACGAGACAAACTGTTTTTTCCCGACTTGACGTATAGTATCAACGTAGAAAAAACAATCAACAGCCCCACAAGATTACGAACGAGACTATAGCGCACCGCTTCGTCAAGGCCGGGACAAAACGCCTGCAAGCAAAGGACGGCCATGGCTGCACACCAGCTTGTCTTTAAGTGCGACAACGCCGAGAAATATACAATAGAATAAAGCGGCAACCAATAAAATCGGCCGTTGAAGAATATATACAACAATAAGAAAAACAGCCAACTCAACAGCAAGGCTAAAGTCCGCTGCCTTTGAAGCCGCTGAAGACACGGAAGAAGCATATAGCAAGCCATTATGGCTGTGACAAACCACAGATGATTCAATCCGACAACACTCCCGGAGAAACCTTGCAAGTTGAACAAATACATACAGGCCGCTGAAACAGGCATTTCGCCGGGCTTGAAAACAAAATACAGCAACAACACCGGGACTATGAACAACAGATAAGGAAGATATAATTTCATCATCCTTCTCAAAACCCATTGCCTCCAATTTGTAATCGTCCGTTTTCCATAAAGGAAACCACTTATGGCAAAAAACATCGGAACTCCTACATAGAACAGACCTGAGCCCACAGCACCATAAGCTTCAAATAAATGGCAAAACAATATGCAAACGACAGCCGCAGCACGTAGCACGGAAACGGCCACACACTCCGGCTGCCTCATTTGGATATCTGTATCAGTATACTTCAACTTTATCTGCCAAGCGCTGGGCCTTTTCACGCAATTGCTCCAACGAACATCCGTTTTCTCCGCTCACAAGCACAACGCCCATCCTACGCCCCTTGCGCGTATAGGGCTTTCCGAAAATCCGTATGTCGGCATCTTCTTCGCAAGTAAGCTCAATGCCACGATAGCGAGGCGTTTGTTGAGAAGCAACAGACGAAAGAATCACAGCACTGGCGCCATAGCGCAATTGTTTGATACATGGAATCGGCAATCCGAGCACGGCACGCAGATGGAGTTCGAACTCATTGAAGTTTTGCGTTCCGGCCAAAGTCACCATTCCCGTATCATGTGGGCGTGGAGAAAGTTCCGAGAAATAAACGCCGTTCTTGCTGCTCAAAAAGAATTCTACGCCCCAAATGCCCTGCCCAGTCAAGGCAGCAGTCACCTTATTTGCCATTTCCTGCGCAATCTTCAACTGTTCGGGAAGAATGGCTGCCGGCTGAAAGCTTTCCCTGTAGTCGCCATGTTCCTGACGATGGCCGATTGGCGGACAAAACAATGTAGGGCCGTTTTTCTGCGTTACCGTAAGCAAAGTAATCTCACTATCAAAATGGATAAACTCTTCGATTATAACTTCCTTGATATCTCCGCGGCATCCGGTCATGGCATAATCCCAACATTGGCGCAACTCATCGTCATTATGCGCTACGCTCTGTCCCTTGCCCGAAGACGACATCAACGGCTTTATGACACACGGAAAACCTATTTCGTCGGCTGCAACTTTTAGCTCGTCATAAGTCTTTGCATAAAAGTATTTGGCTGTTTTCAAGCCCAATTCCTTTGCAGCCAAATCGCGGATGGCTTTTCTGTTCATCGTATAATTGACAGCGCGAGCCGAAGGAACAACTTGGATGCCGGCATTTTCAAATTCATAGAGCTTTTCCGTGCGAATAGCTTCAATCTCGGGAACTATAATGTCCGGTCGGTGCTTGCAAACCGCCCTCTCAAGAGCATCGCCGTCGAGCATTGAAAACACTTCTCGCTCATCAGCCACCTGCATCGCAGGCGCATCGTTATAAGAGTCGCAAGCTATTACATACTGGCCCAAACGTTGGGCGGCAATTGTAAATTCTTTTCCCAATTCGCCCGACCCTAAAAGCATTATCTTTTTCATCTTCTCTATATTGTTATCGTTTTTTCTTCTTCCGTTCACAAACTATCCCAATACCAACGATTTCTTTTTAAATGGAATGGGATAAGCTGTCAGCCACACTTCGGGCTTAAGTTCTTTACCCTCAAACGACAGAGTCCAGGCTTCGATGTCCTTTCCAATCATATCGCTCGTTACAGGAATATAGTAAGTATAGTTCCGGTCTGAATTGGCGGTTCTGTATTCCCAAGGGTTGGCTGTAAATGAAGGTGCTCTATCCGGACAGCCCACATAGCGGCCATCAATTTTAAGAGCCGCCCACGCACCCTCTTGGCCGTGATAACCATTGACGGCTACGCAGAGATAGGCTCCAACCGCCGCTTCGTCTATCCGAAATTTTCCCTTCCATGCGGCAACGGCGTTGCAACCGGCATTGCCATAAGTACGAAACAAATTGCTTGCTCGCCATTTTGAACGATCAAGTTTTTTTCCATCCTTATAGCCTGCAACCTCTGTCAAACGGAACGGACACGGATTGAAACGGAAATAGCGGAACTCGCCTATACCCTTAGTGTCAATGACCATGCGCTTTCCTCCTATAAACTTCACGTATTTCCAATTTACCAAATCCGCAGAGAATTGTGCCGTAACGCCTTCTGCCGTCTTCAATGGCGTAATAGAAAATTCGTCGAATGATTCAACCACCAATTGATCCATTGTTGTCAATTCACCCAAATCCATACAAAACGACGATTCGCCGTTCATACGAGCATCGCCATGGCGAAAAGAAATAGAAAAAGCCGTTTCCTTATCACCGTCAAAAAGATAGCGATCCCATAATTCGCGTGCTTCGAACAAAGGCTGCTTAAAAAAAGCTTCGCGAGCTTCTTTCACTTCAGGTATATGCGTATCGCCCGAACGCAAAAGCGAACGTGCCTCTAAAGCATTGTTATCGGCTGCAAAAGCTGTAGCATAGTAAATGGATTGCGCATCTCCAGGTACATCACAAGCCTGTAAGTCGACCATTTTACGATGATAGTTTTCCTTCAACCTGTTTCCCGGAAAAGAAACCTTGGCTGTCTTTCCTTGTTTCAAGACAGCTACCGGCTTTCCGTCCAATTGTACCGTACGGAACTTCCCTTTACTTTTATCCAGTTTCATTTCATAGGTATCGCCAGGCATTCCGAGCAATTCGACCTCTGTTTTCTTGCCGACCTTGTCATTGACTATGCGGTAAGGGACTCCGCTAAGAGCCACTTTGTCGCGTTCAGGTTCGACAGTAAGCTTCACCAAAGCAGCCCTAAACGGCTCAACAGTAACCTCTACAGTCGAGCCATAGCGGTAAGTACCTAAATCATACACATATGGATGATACTGACGCACTTTTACCGGCTTACCCGTTTTTTTCAAGCCTGTTTCGTTGCTCAGTGAAATCTTGTATGTTACAGGATTCCATGTCAAATTACGCAAGGTAAGGAACTGGGTTTTGCCATCTCCGCGCGTAAGGGCTTCGGGACCGTATTGCTGCTCCGGCAAACGTTTTCCATTGACCAATATTTGATTGTAGTCACGATGTAAATTAAACAGAAATGCAAGATATGGATATTCATCGTCACGCAAGAACCATGGATTTCCATATATTTCGGGCGAAAGAATCAAGTCACGCCCGAAAGCTTGTAACACAAGGTCATCTTCCCAATAATCCAAACATGATGAGATGCACACACCGTGATCCTCAGTCAAACGTGTCAGATTGTCGGGAGCTTTACGGCTGATGGCCATTGCACGGTGGTGAGGAGCCGTCATATTGTTTGTCATATGAACGTCAATATACGTTTCTGCTCCGCCAAGAAGGAACGTTGTTGAATGTTTGACTCCCGGCCCTAATTCCAAACGGTGATTAAGAAGCACGAAATCGGGTGAAAGTTGACGTACGCGCGTCATCATTTCATCGAAATAACCGTATTTTTCCGGACGCAACTGCCCGCATACGGCATCCATCTTGAACAAACCGAAATTGTATTTATCAACCAGACCGACCATCATGTCCACACGTTTTTTGGCTTCGGCCTCTGTTTCGCCAAATCCGTCAGGGCCGCACCAAATGCCCAATCTCGTTTTCATTGCTTTGGCTTGTTGCGAAAGCGGGCCGAACCCATTTGGAAACTGGCGCTTAAAACGTTCGGATTGCAAATTGCCATACATACTTGAACCATCTACGGCTCCGGCATCAAAGGCATAAAGATCCAACTGCATGCCATAGCGCTTGTTCAGCCAGGCAAAAAAATCAAGATTTTTCTTTGTCTGGCCTTCTGTTGCTCCTTCGTTCGTATTATTTATCCATGAAAAATACTCAGACTTAGAAGGAGTCTTTTCGTTTGCACCACCCGATGGAACAGCTTGCCCGTGCGCGGAGAAAGTGAATGCACAGGAGAAGAACATAAATACGAGTTTTTTCATCATAAAAACCGTTGCGTTTGTGAGTTATTTAAATCAAAAGGCGAAGTTAGTAAAAAAAACAGCTATTACAGGTATTGCATCACAAAACTCCTTCAAAAAGAATTTTACAAGAAGTCTTTTCTGATTTTTCCAAGCGTAGAGAATTAAAAACGCAAAGCAGAAAATCGTAAGCAGAAGGCTCAAAATAAAAATGTATTCCTACCATCCGAAAACGCTGCAAACAAGATCTGATTCATGAAAAACAAAAAACAGAAAAAGGACGCTACAAAAAAAAAGAGTAACTTTGCAGACAATGAAAAAAGACATTACAATAGTAAAAGTCGGCGGCAAGATTGTAGAGGAAGAACGTTCTTTGAAATCATTGCTAACGGAATTTTCCTCATTGCCGGGACTAAAGGTGCTGATACATGGCGGCGGACGGACGGCAACAGCTTTGGCAACCCGCTTAGGTATTGAAACAAAAATGGTTGACGGGCGGCGTATCACCGATAAAGACATGCTGCAAATTGTTACAATGGTCTATGGTGGATTGGTAAACAAGAACATTGTGGCTCAACTGGATGCCTTGAGCATTCGTGCTTTGGGACTGACAGGAGCAGATATGAACGTCATACGTTCGCACCGCCGCGCTGTAAAAGATGTTGATTACGGTTTCGTGGGAGACGTTGACAAAGTAGACGGAAAAGCCTTGTCAATATTGTTGGAGCAAGGCATTGTTCCGGTAATGGCACCGCTTACCCACGATGGCAAAGGACAATTGCTGAACACCAATGCTGATACAATTGCTGCAGAAACAGCCAAAGCCCTGGCTCGGTTCTATAACGTAACACTCGTTTACTGTTTTGAAAAGAACGGAGTTCTAAAAGATCCCGAGGACGACAATAGCGTTATAAGCCGCATCACTCCGGAAGATTACAGGAAACTGAAAGCCGAAGGCATCATACAGGGTGGCATGATTCCCAAATTAGACAACAGCTTCGCAGCTCTGCACGAAGGCGTAAAGCGCGTCATCATCACCCGTGTAGGGCAAATAGGCAAAAACGAGGGTACAACCATAGAAGAAAACGATTAAACAACCATAAAATCATACACATATGAAGAGACAGCTGCTCGTAGCATTGATTTTCATGCTCTGCGCTTCATGGAGCAAGGCTTCGATTGACCCACAAAAAGTCAAACCCGTAAAAAACATCATTTTAATGGTAAGCGATGGAACATCGTTCAGCACCATTTCGCTGGCACGCTGGTTACAATACTATCAAGACCCGAGCAAGCCCAAGCTGAACCTCGACCCTTACCTTTGTGGCACTGTGCGCACCAATTGCTCTGATGCCCCTATCGGAGACTCCGCTCCAACCACCTCATGCTACGTTACAGGGCACGCAAGCCGTGCTGGTTACGTTGCTTCATATCCGCCCGATATGGGAGCAGCCAACATCGACCCCATAGACCCGAAAAAATCATACGGGCCAATGGCTACACTGCTCGAAGCTGCCAAACAGCTGCAAGGGAAAAGCACCGGCTTCGTAGTTACCTGCGAATTTCCCCACGCCACACCCGCCGATGTCTCAGCCCACTACTACAACAGAGGCTACTATGACGGCATCTCCGAACAGCAAGTGCACAACAACCTGGATGTGGTAATTGCAGGTGGCAACAACTATCTGAACCAAGAGCAAGAAAACTATTTGAAAGAACACGGATATACCGTCTGCCGCAATGATATAGCAGGAATGCGCAACTGTAAATCCGACAAAATGTGGGCTCTTTTCAATGGTACTTCCATGGCCTATGAAATAGACAGAGACCCCTCAAAAGAACCCTCATTGGCCGAAGGTGTAGGCATCGCCCTCAGCAAACTGTCGAAAAACAAAAAAGGATTTTTCCTTTTGGTTGAAGGCAGCAAGGTTGACTGGGCCAACCATGCCAACGACCCTGCCTCTGTAGGCCCCGAGTTTTTAGCTTTTGACAAAGCCATCGGCACAGCCGTTGAGTTTGCCAAAAAAGACGGCAACACAGCCGTTATAATTGTTGCCGACCACGCCACCGGAGGCATGAGCATCGGCAAAGCCTCCTTGAGAAACTACTCAAAAAGAAGCAAAGCCGAGCTGTTCCAGCCCATTCTTAACTTCAAGATGTCATTGGACGCTTTAGGAGCAAAACTGAACTCTGAACCTTACAAGAACTTACGCCCCGTATTCAAGGAATACACAGGCATAGACTTGAGCGACGAAGAAGTCAACTTGATTATACACAGTAAAGGCTACAACAACAGCCCCATTCCGAAAGAACAACGCAAAGAACAACAAGACAAGCCTCTTTACAGTCCCAGCTTCTCAGGCTTACTGTCAAAAATACTGACCGACCACACTTGCCTGGCATGGACCACCGGGGGCCACACCGGCGAAGATGTCTATCTGGGCTGCTACAACCCGAAAGGACAAGTTCCGCTGGGTATGAATACAAATGTCGAACTGGCTCATTACATGCAAGCTCTTTTCGGGCTATATGGAAAAATCGACCAATTCAGCGACGACATCTTCACATGCCACGACGTTGCCTTTAACGGCTTAGACTACAAAGTGGAAAAAGCCAAAGATAAAGGTTCGTTCCCAAAGCTTATCGTAAAAAACAGTGCAAACGGCAAAATGATGACAATCAGTGCATTTTCAAATATCGCACAAATCAGCGGCTCAGAAAGCAAAGTGATAGAAATTGCCTCGGTCATGCCCTATGTAGACCGGACAGACAAATTCTATGTGCCTAAAGATATGGCCAAATATCTGAAATAGGAAAAAAACAATCACCTAAGAAACAGACAAATGCACGAGACGTAGAATCTTGTGCATTTATTTTTTGCTTCGGGACAAAGAAAAAATATGCCGAGTGCGTAACTTTGACACCAATAGTCCGTCTAAAGAACAGAGAGCGATTAAAAATGGTCAATTTCAGGGATGATGTCCTACCTCTAAAAGACAAGTTATACAGACTTGCATTGCGCATCACGCTCGAAACGCGCGAGGCTGAAGACATCGTTCAAGAAACATTGATCAGAGTGTGGAAAAAACGTGAAGAGTGGGACAAAATAGAGTCTATTGAGGCTTTTAGCCTGACCATCTGCAGGAACTTGGCATTAGACCAAATAGCAAAAAAAGAGGCTCAAAACAAATCTTTGGACGGAACCTATGACAATACACCAGATAACACATCATTCACACCACTACAAAGTCTCGCTCTTGACGACAAACGTTCATGGGTGATGAAACTATTCAACAAATTGCCTGAGAAACAAAAGTCGATCATGCAACTTCGAGATATCGAAGGAATGAGCTATAAAGAAATTGCTGTAACACTTGGCATAACAGAAGAGCAAGTTAAAATAAGCCTTTTCAGAGCACGCCAATATATACGTACGGAATTTGAAAAAATAGACAGTTATGGATTATAAATACATAGAGCAACTATTGGAACGCTATTGGCAATGCCAGACAAGCGTTGAAGAAGAGCGCATTCTACGCGACTTCTTCGGCCAAGAGGAAGTTCCGGACCATCTGAAACGCTATTGCGCACTATTTACATTCCAACAGAAAGAAAAAGAACTAAAGCTTGGAACAGACTTTGACCAAAAAGTTCTTTCCAAAATCGAAGAACCGACAGTAAAAGCGCAGCGAAATACCATCATGGTGAAACTCATGCCTTTCTACAAGGCAGCAGCTGCAGTTGCCATCATCCTGAGTCTGGGATTTGCCGCCCAACGTTCTTTTGAAACGAACACGAAGCCCGGCATAAGCTATAACTACAAAGGTTACAAAGACACCTACAGCGACCCGCAAGTGGCTTTCGAGCAGGTTTCCTCAGCCTTAAAAACCGTATCTGAAGGCCTTCGCAAATCCGGGTTAGAGACAACCGACTCAGCGTTCATTGATGGTGAGATGCAGAAAAACAACAACAAACAATGACACGACGAGTTCTCATTGGCCTCATACTAAGTCTGTTGCTTCCGCTAAAAATTTCGGCAGAAAGTATAACCGACTTTGTGGCATTGCTGTTGAGCAATTTAACTGAAGAACAAGGAACCGGACAAAACGAAGATTACAACTGTATCACAGTAAGCCCCACCATGATGGACAAGGTGTTGAAAATGATTCAGAAAAAGGACGCAGACGAAAATGACGAGCAAATACAAAAAATACTGTCCAACATAAAAAGCATGCGCATATTTTCAGCTACAAATCATCCCGGCAAATATTATGCGGAAGCAACGGAGCTTCTAAATAAAGAAGCCAAGAATTACAAGCCTTTCAAAGTGGATGAAAAGAAAAAAGAAAAGCCTTGTGTTTGGATACGTAAGAATGGCAATAAAGTGGTAGAGATGGTTGTACTCAACAAGAAAAACGAAGAAGGGTTTCACATCATCAATATCACCGGAAACATGAACAAGGCATTCGTTGACGAGCTACTTAAAATGTAAAACAACATACTTTCCAGCTCTGTGAAGAGCATTGCTTTAATAACCAACAGAAACTAAGGTTTCAAATCTCTCAATCTTTTTAAAGATGCAAAAGCGCCGCTTCTTAAAAAGCGGTGCTTTTACTTTTTATGGCAGAATCATCCATTGAAAAGCATTTTGTACTAATTTTGCAACGAAAAAAACAACACAAAGATGCTTAGTATCAAGATTATTGCTTTAATACTGCCATTGGCAGCCATACAAGCATTCGGCCAAGGCCAAATTTCGGGAATAGACAAGAAGAACCTCAATCTTTCCATAAAGCCGGGAAACGACTTTTATGAATATTCTGTAGGCGGATGGACAAAAGCACATCCGCTCACACCGGAGTATTCAAGCTATGGTGTCACTGAAGAATTGGCAGAACGTAACAGGCAACAAATACGGGAACTTATTGAAGGATTTGCAGCACATTCTCAAAAGAAAGGAACACTGGAACAGAAAATAGGCAGTCTCTACAATTTGGCAATGGACAGCACACGGCGGAATAAAGAAGGATGGCTCCCCCTAAAGCCCTACCTTGAGCATATATACGCCATCAAGAACAAAAAAGAATTCCAAGTTGTCTCAGCCCAAATGGAAAGGAAAGGAATAGGCTGCTGCATGTTCAATTTCGGTGCCGAAGCTGATATTCACAATGCCACAATGAATATTGTATCCATCTATCAAGGAGGAATTTCAATGGGCGAACGCGACTACTACCTAAAAGAAGACACAGCAACAGTCAAAATACGCAACGCCTACAAGAAGTACGTCCAATCACTCTTCGAGCTTGTCGGCAATGAAGAAGCTACAGCAAATAAGAAAATGCAAGCTGTATTGGCCATCGAAACACGCATTGCGCGCGCAAGTTATGGTGCCGTAAAGTTGAGAGACGTAGAGGGCAATTATCATAAAAAGACATATTCGCAGCTCATCAACGACTTTCCCGGGATTGATTGGGGCAGCATATTCCTCTGTGCAGGCTACCCGGCATTCAAAGATGTAAACGTAAGCCAGCCGGAACCGATTCACGAAGTTGGAAAGATCTTATCCGAGACCTCTCTCGACGATTTAAAAGCCTATGCTGAATTCAAAACCATTGCCGACGGAGCAAACTCGCTTGATGACAAGTTCCGCGCTGTCAGCTTTGAGTTTTCCAAAGCCATGACCGGCATATCTCAGGACAGACCCAGATGGAAACGAGCCGTTGGTGTTGTCAACAATGTAATGGGAATGGCCGTAGGCAAGATGTTTGTAGAAAAGTACTTCCCCGAGAGCTCCAAGAAACGAATGCTGGAACTCGTAAACAACCTGCAAACAGCTCTTAAAGAACGCATTCAAGCTGCAACATGGATGAGCGATGCCACTAAAAGACAAGCTATTGACAAACTAAATGGCTTCTACGTAAAGATAGGATATCCAGACAAATGGAAGGATTACAGCAAGCTGCAAATCAACGATTCTCTAAGCTATTATGAGAACCTTGTAAACGCTTCGGAGTTTGCCATCGATGATTATATCCAAAGACACGTAAACAAGCCCGTAGACAAGGAGGAATGGCTCATGACGCCGCAAACCATCAACGCCTACTACAATCCCACCACAAACGAAATCTGTTTCCCGGCAGGCATTCTGCAACCGCCTTTCTTTATCCCCGAAGCTGACGATGCATACAACTACGGAGCGTGCGGTTCTACCATTGGTCACGAAATGACACATGGATTCGACGACCAAGGAAGCCAGTTCGACAAATACGGGAATGTCAACAACTGGTGGACCGAAGAAGACAAGAAGAACTTTGAAAAGCGCAGCAAAGTCATGGCTGATTACTTCTCAAATATCAAAGCGTTGCCTGATATGAAACTCAACGGAGAGCTCACGTTAGGCGAAAACATAGCCGACAACGGCGGGCTAAACGTTGCATTTCAGGCATTCAAAAACGCGACCAAGGACCGGCCACTTGAAAACAAAGACGGGTTCACTCCTGACCAACGCTTCTTCCTTGCCTATGGCATTACATGGGCAGAAAACATACGTCCGGAGCTGCTCCGCATGTACAACACCATGGATCCGCATGCTCCGGCACGCTGGCGCGTCAATGGAGCCCTACCCCACATAGACGCCTGGTACAAGGCTTTCAACGTCAAGAAAGGAAACAAGCTGTATCTTCCAAAAGCAAAACGAGTAGATATCTGGTAACGTCTGCCTAACCGGAAATGAGGCTGTGCTGCAACAATACTTATTGCAGCGCAGCCTCATTCTTTTTATCAGCACTAAAATTGCAATCTTGTGAATTTGGAGTAACTTTGCAGACTAAACTGCAAGGTGATAGTCTAAGATGAAAGAAGATTTCTGCTTTGATGTAGTGGTTGTAGGTGCCGGCCATGCGGGGTGCGAAGCCGCGCGCATATCAGCGATAATGGGAGCTGAGACGTGCCTTATAACCATGGATATCGAGAAAACAGCCCAGATGAGCTGCAATCCGGCCATTGGGGGCATTGCCAAAGGTCAGATAGTACGTGAGATCGATGCTTTAGGTGGCATGATGGGCATTGTCACTGACATAAATGCCATACAATTCAGGATGCTTAACCGGTCTAAAGGGCCTGCCATGTGGAGTCCGCGTGCACAATGCGACAGGATGAAGTATAGCAGCACATGGAGATCTATACTTGAAAACACCCCTCACCTGAAAATCTGGCAAGACCAAGTAAAGGAGCTGATCACGGAAAGCGGTAAAGTCACCGGACTCCGCACGATATGGGGCGTAACCTTCAAGACCCGTTGCGTTGTCGTCACGGCAGGCACATTCCTAAATGGGCTGATGCACATAGGACGCAACATGGTAGAAGGAGGCAGAATCTCCGAACCTGCAGCCAAGTTCCTTACGGAATCAATCGCAGCAAATGGCATACGCAGCGGACGGATGAAGACAGGAACGCCTGTAAGAATCGACGGAAGAAGCGTGCATTTCGACGAATTGGAGAAGCAAGATGGTGAAAATGATTTTCACCGTTTTTCGTTCAATACAGAAAAACGAGTATTACCGCAACTTCCATGCTGGCTTTGCAGCACAAACGAAAAAGTACACGAAATACTGCGCTCCGGCTTAAATGATTCCCCGTTGTATAACGGACAGATTAAATCCATAGGGCCCCGTTACTGTCCAAGCATAGAAACAAAGCTCCACACCTTTCCCGACAAAGACCGTCATCCGCTATTCTTAGAGCCCGAAGGTACCGACACCAACGAATATTATCTCAACGGCTTTTCATCGAGTCTGCCGATGGAAATACAAATTGCCGCGCTGAAAGAAATAGCAGCTTTCCACGACCTTGTTATCTATCGTCCGGGTTATGCCATTGAATATGATTTCTTCGACCCTACACAGTTAAAGCATTCATTGGAATCAAAGTTGGTTGACGGGCTGTTTTTGGCCGGACAAGTAAACGGAACCACCGGCTACGAAGAAGCAGGTGGGCAAGGACTGGTTGCCGGTATCAACGCAGCGTTGAAATGCAGCGGCAGCAGCCCATTCACCATGCGCAGGGATGAGAGTTACATAGGTGTTCTTATCGATGACTTGGTCACTAAAGGCGTAGACGAGCCATACAGGATGTTTACATCAAGAGCTGAATATCGAATACTGCTTCGTCAAGACAATGCAGATGCAAGACTGACACCTTATGCCATAAAGTTCGGAACAATTGATACAGAACGAGCCGAAAAGCACCAATACAAGCAGCAAGCCATACAGTCAATCATAGAATATTGCAAGAAAACATCGGTAAAGCCGAATGATATAAACTCCTATCTCGAAGCCAAAGGTACCGCACCTTTACGGGAAGGATGCAAGGTAAAAGACCTGATAGAGCGCCCGGAACTATCGCTTGGAAGCCTATGCACCGCACTTCCCAAATTAGGAGCCACCGTCCACAAATTCGCCGAACAGCAAGAAGAAATCGCAGAAGCCGCGGAAATAGAGTTAAAGTATCGCGGCTATATACAACGCGAGAGAATCATTGCAGATAAAATGCATCGTTTAGATTCCATCAGAATAAAAGGGCATTTCGATTACGAAAAAATATCGCAACTTTCGACAGAAGCGCGCCAAAAGCTCGCAAAAATAGACCCGGAAACCCTGGCACAAGCAGAACAAATACCGGGGGTTTCACCGAGCGATATCAACATATTGATGGTTATGATGCATAGGTAATGTTTCACGTGAAACAGACAGAACTCACTATCTACAAATGGATAACAAAGCCGCAGATATACTAAGAGAGCTGAAGACGTTTGCCTCAAATATGCCGGAATTGCCGGGGAGTTATCAATATTATGATGCAGACGGCGAGATTATCTATGTGGGTAAGGCCAAGAATCTAAAACGAAGGGTAAGCTCATACTTCAACAAGGATCAGAAGAGCTCCAAGACAAGGATGCTTGTAAGCAAGATAAGAAGAATCAGCTATTCGGTGGTTCATTCGGAAGCTGATGCGTTATTGCTGGAAAACAACCTTATCAAAAAATACAAGCCTAAGTATAATGTATTACTTAAAGACGACAAGACCTACCCTTCGATTTGTATCACCAAAGAGGACTATCCGCGGATATTCAAGACACGCAATCGGGAGATGAGGGGTGCGACATATTATGGTCCCTATTCGCATGTGCACGCCATGGACATGATTCTTGACTTCATCAACAAGACCTACGCGCCACGTCCATGCCGGATGCCCATGACTAAGGAAAAAGTGGTGAACGGGGACTACAACATCTGCCTGAATTATCAGATAGGCAAATGCAAGGCACCTTGCATCGGGAAGCAAAGTCAGGAAGACTACATGGACAACATATCGGCATGCAAGGAGATTCTGAAAGGCAACACCATTGAGCTTATGAGGAGCATCAAAAGCAAGATGATCGAATCAGCGGAGAGGCTGGACTTCGAGAAAGCTCAGGCACTGAAAGTGCAGCTTGACCTGCTCAACAGCTTCCAGGCTCGCAGTGAGGTGGTCAATCCGAGCAACAATAATATAGACGCATTCAGCATCGACGTGAACGAGAATCTGGCATACGTGAACTACCTGCATGTGGTAAAAGGTTCGATAGTGCAGGCATTCACCATCGAACTAAAGAAGAGGCTTGACGAGAGCAAAGAGGAACTGCTGGCCCTGGCCATAGTAGAGCTTCGCCAGAGATTCCAGTCAGCATCGAAAGAAATAATAGTGCCCTTTGCCATCGATTTGCCGTTAGAGGGGGTGACATGTATAGTGCCTCAACGCGGAGACAAGCTGAAACTGCTGAAGCTGTCCGAGTTGAACGTGAGGGAGTACCGGCTGGAAAGCCTCAAACAGCAGGATAAGCTCAACCCCGAACAAAAGGCTGTGAGGCTCATGAAGGATATACAGAACCATCTGCACCTGCCCACCCTTCCCTACAGGATCGAGCTGTTCGACAATTCAAACACGCAGGGAAGCAACCCCGTGGCCGGCTGTGTGGTGTTTGAGAAACTTAAGCCTGCCAAGAAAGAATACAGGACTTACGAGATCAAGTCTGTAATAGGCCCGAACGACTATGCCTCGATGCAGGAAGTGGTGAGACGCAGATACAAGCGTCTTATCGAGGAGGGCAAGAAGTTGCCCGACCTGATTATCACCGACGGGGGCAAGGGACAGATGGAGTGTGTCCGCAAGGTGGTGGAAGACGAACTCGGACTAAAGATTCCCATTGCCGGCCTGAGCAAGGACAGCAGGCATAGGACCAACGAGTTGCTGTATGGCAGTCCTGCGGTTGTGGTGGGCATGAGTCAGAGCAGCGAACTGTTTAGGTTGCTCACGCGGATGCAGGACGAAGTGCATCGGTTTGCCATAGCTTTTCACCGCAAAAAAAGAATGAAGAGTCAGACGCACTCCGCATTAGACGACATCAAAGGTGTGGGAGAAGCGACAAAATCATTGCTAATCAAAGAGTTCAAGAGCTACAAGCGGTTGGTTGAAGCCCCGCAGGAAAGGCTCGAAGAAGTGCTGGGCAAAAAGAGGGGAAGCAAGTTGTTTTTGGCTCTGCACCCTTTTATCGAAAGTAAAAACGAGGAAGAATGAGAGTTGTAATTCAAAGGGTTAGACATGCTTCTGTAAGCATAAGCGGGACATTGAAATCGCACATCGAAAAGGGCCTGCTGGTTCTTTTGGGCATCGAGAGTGCCGACACTGTCGAAGACACCCTCTGGCTGGTAAAGAAGATTGCCGGTCTGCGCATCTTCGACGACGAGGCAGGTGTGATGAATCTATCTATAAAGGACATTGATGGAGAACTACTTGTGGTGAGTCAATTCACTTTGATGGCATCCTACAAAAAGGGGAATAGGCCTTCATGGCTCAGGGCTGCGGGTCACGAAACGGCGATACCCCTGTATGAAGATTTCTGCAAAAAGATGTCGGATGAGCTTGGCAAGGAGGTGAAAACCGGCACGTTTGGTGCCGACATGAAGGTGGAATTGCTCAACGACGGGCCGGTTACCATCTGCATGGACACCAAGAACAAGGAATGAAATTTCTTTTCTGCAATTGCTCCGGCAGGTGAAATGAAATGCTTACCTTTGTCTTATTATGGAAGATATCACCATCAAAGAGGCGCAACTCACCGTTGACAAATGGATCAAAACCATTGGTGTGAGATACTTTAGCGAGTTAACCAATATGGCCTGCCTTACGGAAGAAGTGGGAGAACTGGCACGCATCATGTCGCGCAAATACGGAGACCAGAGTTTCAAGCCCGGGGAGCAGCAAGACCCTTCGGAAGAAATGGCCGACATTCTTTGGGTGCTGCTATGCCTGGCCAACCAGACCGGTGTAGACCTGACGCAGGCTTTCATGCAAAGCATTGAGAAAAAGACACGCAGAGATTCAGAACGTCATATTAACAACCCTAAACTTAAAGCAGAATGACAACAGAACATCACCATCACCACCACGAGGAAGAAACACGCGAAACATCCAAATATGAGCAGATGTTTCAGAAGTACAACCTGCATCTGCACGACGAACTCATACAGGAAGCCGCCAAAATTATCCTTTCGGAAAAGGTCAAAGAGAATAACACAGAAGCTATAAAAAAACTCATATTCAGCTGTCTGGAGATTACCTCGCTGAAGGTCACCGACAACGAAGAAAGCATTTTGAAGCTCACGGAAAAGATAAACCGCTTTGCAGACGAGAACCTTGACTTCCCCCACCCCGCGGCCATCTGCATCTACCCCCGCTTTGCTTCGGTAGCAGGCAGCTCGCTCGAAGTCGACAATATGGCCGTCACCTGTGTGTGCGGCGGCTTTCCCTCGTCGCAGACCTTTCCTGAAGTAAAGACGGTCGAGACGGCTCTCGCACTGAAAGACGGTGCCACCGAGGTTGACATGGTTATGTCTGTAGGCTATTTTCTAAGTGGTGACTACGAGCAGGTCAGCGATGAGATTGACGAAATAAAAGCCATCTGCGGCGAAGAGACCAATCTGAAGGTCATCCTGGAAACGGGGGCTTTGCAGACGGCAACAAACATCAAGAAAGCAGCCCTCATGGCCATGTACAGCGGCGCCGACTTCATCAAGACCTCAACCGGCAAGGTTGAACCCGGAGCTACGCCGGCTGCTGTCTATACCATGTGCAAGGCCATCAAGGAATATCACGAAGAAACGGGGCGCAAAACAGGCATCAAGATTGCCGGAGGCATACGCACCGTTGATGACGCCATCAAATACTATACCATTGTAAAAGAGACACTCGGAGAAGAGTGGCTTACACCCAACTGGCTCCGGTTTGGCGCAAGCAGTCTGGCAAACAGCATCCTGAGCGACATCAAAGGGGAAAAGGTGACCTACTTTTAGGCCGCAGCAAACCATCTTTGTCACAGGTTGTCGTTGCAGTCTGTACACATCGTAACCCGAAGGTTTTGGGGTTGTTTTTACAGTATGTATATTGTGTGTTGCAAGTGTGGCACAGGCTGCACGGCAATGAGCCTCGTCAAATGGTGCGCTGCAATACAAAGTCGATATACTGCATCAGGGATTCGCGTATATCTTTATGGGTAAATCCGGCAATAAGTGCCTCAGCTTTGCTTGCATACTCAGACATGCGCTGCTCAGCATACTCCACCCCACCGTTCTGCTTTGTAAAGTCCACAAGCCTAAGTATTTCGGATTTGTCGGAAAGACCCTGCTTTATTTTGCGTGCAAGCTGTCTCATATCTTCATCAGCAACGCCGTTAAGCACATGTATGGCCGGCAGAGTAAGCTTGCCTTCCATCATGTCATTGCCCGTGGGTTTGCCAATTTGCGGGTTGTCGAAATAGTCAAAAATGTCGTCCCTTATCTGGAAGCACATGCCCACATTGTAGCCAAAGTCATACATCATGCGGCACATCTCATCGGGAGCACCCACGGAGATGGCCCCCACCTCAGCCGTAGAAGCAAAGAGAGATGCCGTCTTCAGACCTATCACATCGTAATAGGATTCCTCCGAAAACTCGTCAGTATAAGTGTTGGAAAGCTGGATGATTTCGCCCGACGAGAGTTGTTTGCCCAATTGGGATATATGTTTCACAATGCGCAGGTTGCCTGTTTGGGCAGCCTTTTCGAGCGAAGAAGAAAGCAAGAAATCGCCCACCAGCACCGCCACCTTGTTACCATACTGCGAATGAAGAGCCACCTGGCCACGTCGCTCGTCGCTCTCGTCAACCACGTCATCGTGTATAAGGCTGGCATTGTGCAGCAACTCCAGCATGGCAGCTGCGTAATAGGTGGCATCCGTGGGACTGCCAAACTCACGTGCAACCAAGAATAGAAGCACGGGGCGCATCTGCTTACCGCGATGGCTGCTGACACGCTCGAAGATGGCATTCAACAGGGGGTTGGGATGACGCAATGTATCATCCAAAATACCATTGAAATGCTCTAAATCAGCACTTATAGGTGCTTTTATGCGCTCAAGTTGATTCACAAATCTTACTTTATGGCGCAAAAATACGAATTTAATAAGGCAAAACCTCATTTATTTTCCCTATTTTTACATGCTGAAAAGAGTTTTGCATGGAAAAAATCTACCTTCTGGACGCTTATGCCCTGATATATCGTAGCTACTACGCCCTTATCCGCAACCCTCGGATTACTTCATACGGGTTGAACACCTCAGCCATTTTCGGCTTTGTAAACACCCTCGAAGAAATCCTCACTAAGGAACATCCCGACTTCATAGCTGTGGCTTTCGACCCTGCAGGACCCACCTTCCGGCACGAAGCCTACCCCGACTACAAAGCACAACGCGAAGCCACTCCGGAAGATATCCGCAAGGCCGTACCCTACATCAAGCAGATAATCGAGGCCTACAATATACCTATCTTCGAAATAGCCGGCTACGAAGCCGACGACATCATCGGCACCCTGGCCCGGAAAGCCGAGGCAGCCGGCATGCAAACCTACATGGTCACACCCGACAAGGACTACGGACAGCTCGTCACGAAGCATACATATCAGTGGCGGCCGGAAACGGGAGGACACAGCCTGCTCCGCGAGGAGGACATCCTCGATAAGTATGGCATTGAACGCACATCACAGGTAATCGACCTGCTGGGCCTTATGGGCGATACCGCCGACAACATACCCGGGTGCCCCGGAGTGGGCGAAAAAACAGCCAAAACCCTTATCGAAAAATATGGCACCATCGAAGACATCTACAACCATACTGACGAACTGAAGGGAAAACTCAAGGAAAGACTCATCGACAACAAGCAGCAGGTGATGTTCTCAAAATACCTTGTCACCATCAAGACCGACGTGCCCCTCAACTTCGACCCCCAACAACTAAAACGGCAGGAAAGCAACCTCGAAGCCCTGAAAGCCACTTTCGGCAAATTAGAGTTCAACTCTTTCATCAAAAAGATCTGCAACAGTCAGGATACACATGAAGCACCCCCTGTTCAACGCGATCTATTCAGCTCAAATGCCGATGAGACACACGAAGAATCATTTCGAGCGATTTTCAAGGCGGTTAAATTTGATATTTCAAACTACAAAGCAATTGACAATCAAGAAGAAACAAACAAAATTATTGCCAAAATTTGTGCTGAAAAAAACTTCGCTTTTAGCATAGCAACCACCTCACTCAGCGGCATCTCGGCCGAAATTTGCGGAATAGGCATAGCCCTCTCAGCCAATGAAGCCTATTACATGCCTATACACGACGACTTACGAAGCCCCGCAACCATCCAACAGCTCAAAAACATCTTTGAAAACGATGAAATAGGAAAAATCGGCAATAATCTGAAGTTTTCACAATTAGTCTTAATGAGCTATGACATCCACCTGAAAGGCCCGCTCTTCGACACAGCCATAGCCCACTACCTTATCCAACCGGAACTGAAACACAATCCGGACTATCTTGCCGAGATATACCTACACCACACAGGCATCAGTCTGGAACAATACTTCGGCAGTCATTGGAGAGAAGAACGCGACATGCGCCTGCTTCCCGATGACCTCCGCAAGGACTTCACATGCGAACAGGCCGACATGGCCCTGCGGCTGAAGCCCATCCTGACCGACGAACTCAAACGTTTGGACGAAACCCCTCTGTTTGAAAACATCGAGATGCCCCTGAGCGGTGTACTGGCCGAAATGGAACACAACGGTGTTGTGATAGACCTCGACAAGCTTCACGAGACATCACGACAGTTCACCCGTCGCATGCAAGACTACGAACACGAGGTTTACAGACTCAGTGGCCACGAGGACAAGCCCTTCAACCTGTCGTCTCCGCGTCAGGTGGGCGACGTACTTTTCAGTGAGCTCCACCTCCTTGAAAAGCCCAAAAAGACAAAAAGCGGCCAGTATGTCACCTCAGAAGCAGTGCTCGAAGAGCTGCGTGCAGGCTCGCCCGTGGTGGACAGCCTGCTCAAATATCGCGGCATCAAAAAGCTGCTGTCTACCTACGTCACCGCACTTCCCGCACTTGTGAACTCACGTACCGGCCACATCCACACCAGCTTCAACCAGACCGTGACTGCCACGGGGCGGCTCAGCTCGAGCAATCCCAATCTGCAGAACATCCCCGTACGCGGAGAAGACGGCAAGGACATACGCAGGGTGTTCATTCCGGAGCCGGGGTGTGAGTTTCTCTCGGCCGACTATTCACAGATAGAACTAAGGGTCATGGCCCACCTCAGCAGTGACCCCCACATGATAGATGCCTTCCGCCAGGGTCACGACATACATGCCGCAACGGCAGCCAGGATATATCACAAGTCCATCACTGACGTAACAGCCGATGAGCGCCGCAAGGCCAAGACGGCCAACTTCGGCATTATCTATGGCATCACCGTCTTTGGGCTGGCACAGCGCATAGGCATTTCGCGCACAGAAGCCAAGGAACTCATCGACAACTATTTCAATACCTTCCCCGGCATCCGCGACTTTATGGATGCCTGTATTGCCAAAGCTCGGCAGAGGGGCTACGCAGAAACCATCTTTCACCGCCGCCGCTATCTGCCCGACATCAGTTCGCGCAACGCTGTTGTGAGGGGCTATGCCGAACGCAATGCCATCAATGCACCTATACAAGGCTCGGCCGCAGACATCATCAAGGCGGCCATGGTGAGCATCAGCCAAAGGTTTCACAAAGAGCAGCTACAGTCCAAGATGATTCTTCAGGTGCACGACGAGCTCGACTTCAGTGTGTTGCCCGAAGAGAAAGAGCGGGTGGCGCTCATCGTCAAGACAGAAATGGAACAGGCCTATGCCATGCAGGTGCCTCTCGTTGCCGAACTGGGATGGGGCTCCAACTGGCTTGAGGCCCACTGACAAGGCCGCTCCCCCACTCCGACCAAACATCCGTAACATTCACATAACAATGAAACATTTCAAAACATTACTGTTAGCATTCATGCTGTTAGCAACATCTTCGGCCATGGCCGAGGTGAACATCATTCCCAAACCTACGAAAGTTGTCGAAGGAACAGGGACATTCCGGCTGACCGACGGACAGACCATCGGCTTCAACAACGCTGCCGTCAAGGACGCAGCCTACTACCTGCGCCGCATTCTGACACGCGCCACAGGTTACAATAAGATAAAGGTGCGTCAGGGACAAGGACAGATAAGCCTTGTGATGCAGACACCCCGCAACGACAAAGACGAGAGCTACACCCTCTCGGTCACCGGCAAGAAAGTAACCATCAAGGCCAAAAGCTACCGCGGCATCGTCAACGGCATAGCTTCGTTGCGCCAGCTTCTGCCCGACGAAATAGAGAAGCGCGAGGTGGCAACCGGAGTGGACTGGACTGTTCCTGCCGTAGAAATCTATGACAAACCTGCCTACCATTGGCGCGGACTCATGCTCGACCCGTCACGCCACTTCTATTCTGTTGAGGAGACCGAACGCTTCCTCGACCACATGGCTCTCTACAAATACAACAAGTTCCACTGGCATCTCATCGACGGTGTGGGCTGGCGTATACAAATCAACAAGTATCCCCTGCTCACCGAAAAGGGAGCCTGGCGCGAGTTCCGTCCCGACATTGACATTGCATGCCAGAACCGTGCCAAGGCCGAAAACAATCCTACGTTGCAGATTCCCGAGAAGTATTGCAAGACAGTCGACGGCAAAAAGCTCTACGGTGGCTTTTATACGCAGGACGATATTCGCGAAGTGGTGCGCTTTGCAGCAGTCAGAGGAATCGACGTTATACCGGAAATCGACATGCCGGGCCACAATTGGGTGACCACACAATGTTATCCTTGGCTGTCATGTAGCAACGATGGTGAGGACCCATTGTGCCTGGGCAAAGAGTCCACTCTGGAATTTTGCAAGAACGTATATGCAGAGATCTTCAAGCTCTTCCCCTATGAATATGCACATATAGGTGGCGATGAAGTAAACCGCGATCACTGGACAAAGTGCCCCGACTGCCAAAGACGTATCAAGGACGAAAGCCTGAAAGATGTGGCCGAGCTCCAGGCTTGGTTTACCAAATATATGGAACGTTACTTCAACCAACACGGCAGAAAGCTGATGGGATGGGACGAGATTCTCGAGGGCGGACTGTCCAAAACGGCCACTGTGTATTGGTGGAGAGGCGACCATGCCGACGTGGCACAGAAGTCGACCAATATGGGCAACGAAGTTGTGGTGTGCCCCACCACCTACTGCTACTTCGATTACGGGCAGGACAACAACACCATCAAGCGCATCTACACAAGCGATGTGATTCCTGCCGACCTCAACGAAAAGCAGCTCAAGCTCATCAAAGGCATACAATCCAACATATGGGGCGAGTTCATCCCCACCGAGGCACGCATGCAGTTTATGGCCTTTCCGCGGGCTCTCGCCATGGTGGAAAAGGCCTGGACCCCCAAACAGGAACAAAACTGGGACGACTTCCTGAAACGCATGAAGGCACAGCTCCCGCGTCTGCAGGCTGCAGGCATCAACTACCGCCCCCTGGAGACCACACAGCCATAGTGTTTCTTTGAGACTCGCAACAAAAACTCCCGGCATGCACCGAAAAGCATACCGGGAGTTTTTGTCTTTATGAGCTGTAAATTCAGTCTCAGACAGGGAAAATCACATCCCTGCAGACCACTGCTTGCGATGTGTACAGATCACAACTGTTTCATGTAGGTGAAACAACGTGTGGCATGTACAGGAAACAATGTGTTTCATGTACAGGAAACGACCTGTGACATGTACAGGAAACAATGTGTTTCAAGCCAGGAAACAACCTGCGATGTGTACAGTTCATAGGGCATAAGCCTTGGTTAAATCAGCTTGTAGTCGCCGGCCTTCTCGTTAACCACGGCCTGAAGCTCGTCACGAGGTATCTCTTCCTTGTCAAAAACCACCTCGGCCAGTCCAGTCTCAAGCACCACTTTGGCCTTTACACCCTCAATGGAATTGAGCGCGTCCTCAACATGTTTGCGGCAGTTCTGGCACATCATGCCTTCCACTTTGTAAGTTTTTCTCATAAGATTGTCTGTTATCTTTATTGGTTTTACACTTGTTTTATCATGCACTTGCACCACATCCGACAAGCGGCGGTGCCTCAGCAAAAGGCTGTTCATCACCACGCTGACACTGCTGAAAGCCATGGCAGCCCCTCCCACAAGAGGATTCAGCAGGAAGCCGCACACGGGATAGAGCACTCCGGCAGCCACGGGAATGGCTATCATATTGTAGATGAAAGCCCAAAAAAGGTTTTGACGGATGGTCCTCACCGTGAGATGCGACAGTCGGATGGCCTCGCCCACCCTGGCCAGATCGCCTGAGAGCAAAGTCATCATGGCGGCATCCATGGCCACGTCGCTGCCTTGCCCCATGGCAATGCTCAGATTGGCTTGAGCCAGTGCCGCGCTATCGTTGATGCCGTCACCAATCATGGCCACCGTGTGCCCACGTTGTTGCAGGTTCTTCACAAAGTGAGCTTTGTCGTCGGGCATAACACCTGCCCTGTAGTTCCTTATGCCCAGCACCTTGGCCACAGCCTCGGCAGCAGCGGCATTGTCGCCCGTCAGCATATAGGTATCAATGCCCATGCGTCGCCATTCGGCCACCGCGGCAGCCGCACCGGGCTTCAGCGTGTCGGCCAAAGCCATGATGCCCGATGCGCGATGAGCATCAGCAAAATACAAGACCGTCATGGCCGAAGCCTCCCACTCGGCAGCACGGTCCCTCAGTTCTTCGGAAACGTCAATGCCCTTCTCGGCCATCAACCGGGCATTGCCGGCATAATAAGTGGCTCCGTCACTACATAGCGCCATCACGCCCCTGCCATGCAGCTCGTGCAATTGCCTGAAGGAAACATCCGAGACCCCTTGCATCCCCTTGAACCACTCCGCCACAGCTATGGCCAGAGGATGGCGGCTCTGCCCTTCCATTGCGGCAAAAACCGGGCGCAAAGGCCTGCCCTCGTCGGTCCAGCATTCGCCCGTCACACGCGGATGTCCCTCGGTGAGCGTGCCTGTCTTGTCGAGCACTATCGCATCCACACGGCAGGCTGTTTCGAGAGCTGTGGCATCCTTAATCAGAATACCCCACTCGGCACCCCTGCCAATGCCCACCATCAAAGCCATGGGAGTGGCCAAACCAAGCGCACAGGGACACGCAATAATCAGCACGGTAACCATAGCCGGCAGGCCGTGATAAAGCCCGTCAGAGGGGCTTAAAAGCAGCCATGCAAGGAAAGATATCACGGCAATGGATATGACAACGGGAACAAAAACGGCTGCCACACGGTCAACCATACGCTGCACCGGGGGTTTGGAGCCCTGCGCCTCACGCACCAAAGCAACGATGCGGCTAAGCACCGTATCCGCCGATGTCTTGACAACCATCATCCTGAAAGCACCGTTCTGATTGAGCGTTCCGGCATAGACGGCATCACCACACTGCTTGGCAACAGGCACAGGTTCGCCGCTCAGCATGCTCTCGTCAACATAGGTGGTACCCTCGGTCACCTTACCGTCCAACGGAATGCGCTCGCCGGGATGGACACTGATGACTTGTCCCCGGGTTATCTGACGGATATCAGTCATACGTTCGCCGCCCTCAGCAACCACCAGGGCCGCCGCAGGCTGCAAACCGGCCAGGCGTCGGATGGCCTCGCCTGCACTGAGACGGGCTCGCATTTCCAGCATACGCCCCAGCAGAATAAAGGCAATGACACTGCCCGAAGCCTCAAAGTAGAGATGGGGAACCACATTATGAGAAAGCCAAAAGTCACGAAACAGAAGGTTGCAGACACTGAACAGATAGGCAATGGATGTGCTGAGTGACACCAGCGTATCCATATTGCAGCTGCGATGAACCGCCTGACGCCAGGCACTGACATAGAAACATCGACCCATGCAACCTATAATGATTGTAGACAGCAACCACATGCACCACGGAGCCCAATGCCCGTGAACAAAACAAAGAACATTAAGGGGAACGGCCAGCAAAAAGGCGGCCAACGTATCCTTTCTCAAACGGCTGTACTCGTCGGCCTGCATCTTCCCGACAGAATCATCGCCGGCATCACAGACAAGATCATAGCCTGCTGCCCTCACGGCTTCGCGCAAAACAGACTCGCTGACAGCCGATTCGTCATAGAGCACACGCGCAGTCGAATCAGCGTAGTTTACATCAGCCTCGGCCACGCCTGCCGTCTTGCGCAAAGCACTCTGTACATGAGCGACACACGAAGCACAACTCATTCCGGCCACGGGATATACACACTGCTTCATCTGACATTGCTGATTGATGCCGCAAAAGTACGAAATAATCCATCGGTTGCCGGTAAAAAAGAACTAATCGAAGTTGGCAAAAACGAAAAGACAAAGCCGCAAAAAAGGCTGCAATCAAGCTATTTTGCCTAACTTTGCAGCCGTTTTTAAAGTATCAAAGCCGCAAATGAAAGCATTACAAACCGTTCTGCTCCTTGTCGTTTCCAACATATTCATGACTTTCGCCTGGTATGGCCACCTGAAACTTCAGGAAATGAAAATCAGCACACATTGGCCACTTTATGCCGTAATCCTATTCTCCTGGAGCATCGCCCTGTTTGAGTATAGCTTCCAAATCCCTGCCAACCGCATCGGATTTCACGAAAACGGCGGCCCCTTTTCCCTGATACAGCTCAAAGTGATTCAGGAAGTCATCACCCTAACTGTGTTTATAGTGTTCACCACAGTATTCTTTAAAGGCGAGTCGTTTCACTGGAATCACATTGCTGCATTCCTGTGCCTTGTGGCAGCCGTCTACCTTGCATTCATGAAATAAACCCTATGGCTTAAGCTCATCCCAGCGGGGCGGCCTGACACCCAACAGGTGTCTGACAAAGAAATCATAACGCTTGTGCTCGCCAAAGCGGCCTCCCAAGGTGTGATGCTCACCGGGCAGCACCACCAGCTCAAAGTCTTTTCCGGCTTTGATCAAGGCATTTGCCACCTGCATGGTAGAGGCAGGATCAACATTATCGTCAAGCTCTCCGACCACAAGCATCAAAGGACGCTTGAGCAGATGAGCGTTTTCGACATTTGAGGCCCGTACATATGAACTGTCGACAGGATAACCCATCCACAGCTCGTTCCACCATATCTTGTCCATACGGTTGTCATGGCATCCGCAGGCACTATAGGCAGCTTTGTAGAAATCCGGGTGAAACAACACGGCAGCCATGCTCTCCTGACCTCCGGCAGAGCCACCAAAGATGCCCACACGTGTGGTATCCATATACGGATATTTGCGCGCCGCAGCCTTTATCCATGCCATACGGTCGGGAAAACCTGCGTCTTGCAAGTTTTTGTAGCATACATTTTCGAACTCACGGGAACGGTAAGAAGTGCCCATGCCATCAGACTGCACAACGATAAACCCCAGTTCTGCAAGGTTAGACATATCCCAGATAAAAGACCTGAATGACTTGGGAACATACTGGCTTCCCGGCCCGGCATAGATGTATTCTACAATGGGATAAGTGCGCGTTGAGTCAAAATGGGACGGACGCACTATAATGCCCCATATATCAGTCTTGCCATCACGTCCCTTGGCACAAAAGGATTCGGGAGCACGCCAGCCGCAGGCTTTCAGGGCCGAAATGTCGGCCTTGGCCACCGTCTTGAGCAGACGGCCGTCGGCAGCACTGCGCAGCTCGGTCACAGGAGCCTGTAATATGGTGGAATAAGTGTCCATCAAGTACTTGTAATCATTTGAAAACACAGCCTGATGCGTACCGTGTGAAGGTGTGAGCCGCGTCAGCTTCTTGCCGTCAAATCCTATCTTGTAATAATGGATGAAGTAAGGGTCTTCATTGTCTACACCGCCATTGGCAGAGAAATATATTGTCTTGCCGGCCTCATCCACACGCACCACATCGCGCACATACCATTTGCCATGGGTCACCTGTCGCACAGGACGACCTGTTTTCCGGTCATAGAGATACAGATTTCTATAGCCGTCACGCTCACTCGCCCACAAAATGTGACGTCCGTCCTCTAGATCATGCCGCCAAAGAAACGGGTAATTCACATACTTATCTCCGGTCTCTTCAATCAGCGTACGCACAGACCCCGACTCCACAGACAACTCAAGGACACGATAGACCTTATGGCCACGCTCGTTATACTCAAAAGTAACGGCACGGCTGTCAGCATCCCAACGAAGATTGGTCAGTGCATACTGCCGCTCAAAAAGCTCCGTAGACGAAGGTTCGATCAGCCTGCCCTGCTCCACATCCAAGAGGCATGGCACCTTATAGTTGAGCTCATCGCCGGGCTTGGCATACTCTTGCTTGTGGAGCAATGGCTGCAACTGACTGCGAGGCGATGACTCCACGTAATGCACATAATGCTTGAGGGCAGGACGCAGGCGGCAGACAGCTATGTAGCGTCCGTCGGGCGACCACTGAAGATGCGAGGAATAATAGAAGCCTTCCGTGCCGTTTTGTGTCAAAGCCCGTTCACGGCTCGACTTCACATCGCGCACCCACACATTGTTTTCGCGTATATAGGCTTGTGTCTTGCCGTCGGGTGATGTCACTTCACCACCTTCACGTTCATCATCAACCTCCATCCAATGACGCGATTTGCCGTAATGTCCTTGCCGGCGAGGCTCCACTTTGATGAGCTCACGCTTGAGGATATCATAGCGGAACCTGCGGTTGTCAAAGGAAAACTCCATGGAATGCTTCTCTGCATCGAAACGCAAATCGGCCAAAGACATATTGGCAGCATCAACAGCTTTCTGTAAACTGCTTGACAGACAGGAAGCCAGATGCTCATGATCGAACAGCAGGTTTTCGGTCATGGATTCGGCATTCAGCAGCCTGTATTCCCTTTTACCATTGGCTTGAATCACATACCAGAAAGCTTCTTCACCGTCAACACGATGGGGCGACAAATCGGCATTGACAACTTTTCCCGCATATTTGCCATACAAGGCATTGGCACGCCGATAGTCCTCAACCGTGCCTTGGGCAAAAGCATGCCAACATGCCAACAAGCCCGTTATCACACACAAAAAAGTCTTGAAACACATAAGAACAACCCGTTTAGTAAACAATCATGCCGGCACCGCCTTACTTCAACGTATGACGCCCCTTTTTCTGCAAATATTTTATCAGGTATTCGGGACGGTCGGTCTGTATCATGCTGGCTCCGAATCCCAGCAACTGCCCGTACACCTTTTCCGGATCACCATCAAAGGCTGCATCGTCATCGAGGCCGCCATTCAAGGAGGGCCAAAGCGCATTCACCCAAAGCTTGGCCCCCGATGCAAGGATTTGCTGCATATAGCCCTTGACCACCGGAGTCATCTCTTTCCAGCATACTTCATAAGCTAATGGCACTTCGTTCCTTTGCTTATATTCATTTATCAATGCCTCTCCAGCCTTACCGGGCAGACCAACTATAGGCATGTACATCATATTGTGCCGATGACTGGCCATCTTTTCTGCCACATCACGAGCCGCGTGCTTGCCTTTTATCAATACCTGATCCGTCACACCAAGCTCTTCGGTAACCTTTAATACAAGGTCGTAGTACTCATATCCTTGGTCCACATTGACCGTTATGCGGTCTTTGCATACCTGGAGAGCTTCACGCAATGTCGGCATCCTGTAACGTGGGTCGGCAACACCATGTCCCCGCCTCAAATAAAGCTTGCTGATTTCTGCATAGGTCAGATCACTCACTTTTCCACGGCCCGTTGTGGTGCGGTCTACAGTCTTGTCGTGGCAAAGCACCAGTACGCTGTCTTTGGTGAGTTTCAGGTCAAGTTCCATCATGTCGGCTCCCATCCTGATAATCGACTCAATCGACTGCAAAGAGTTTTCGGGATAATTGCGCCAATCACCACGGTGGCACACCACAATCACGTACTTTGACTTCGGATTATGTATTTCACGCACTATCTTGTCCGCCCTACTCTCTTTCTTGACTGCGGCAGACAGAGTTACCATCCCTAAATGGGCAAACAGCAAAAGCAATAACAAAGATGTTTTTCTCATATGACAAAATGTTTTATTCATTGGATTAAACGATAGATATATCCTGGCATACATTTAATGATGCCTTTGATTTCAAGTTCTAAAAAAAGCGATGCAACCTTACCTACGGGAAGTCCGGTTTTCAGCACTGCCTGATTGATTTGAAGCCCCTCGCTTCCTTGAAGCAAGCCCACCAAAGTCTGCTCGTCGTCGGTCAAGTGAGGAAACAGCTCGGGTTGGGATGGCTTCTGCAAGGCTTCGGCCCGTTGCTGCTGCGTAATCCAGTCCATATCACACACCATGTCCTCGGCACAAGTGATAAGTCCGGCTGTATTCTTGCGTATCAGTGCATGACAACCTTGTGAAGCTTCATCCGTTGAACGGCCGGGAAAGGCAAAAACCTGACGGTCATAACTCATGGCCTGATTCGCAGTGATTAACGAACCTCCCTTGCTGCCGCTCTCCACAACCACACAAGCATCGCACATACCTGCCGCTATGCGGTTGCGACGCACGAAATTTCCCTTGTCGGGATTCGTGCCAATGGGAAATTCGGTCAGCAAACCTCCATGCTCCACCATCAGCTTGGCCGTTTCGCGATGGGCATAAGGGTAAATCCTGTCCAGCCCATGCGCAAGTATTGCTACCGTAGGCAGCCCGGCTGACAACGCACCACGATGGGCATGAATGTCGATTCCATAAGCCAGACCGCTTACAACGAGCGTATCGGGGCAAAGGCGTGCAAGATCTGAAGTAAAACTGTGGCAAAGGTCTTTTCCATATTCCGTACAACGCCGCGTGCCCACAACGGTTACCACATGCAGGGCATTAAGGTCTGTATTTCCTTTATAGTACAGCACCAATGGTGCATCCTTGCACTGCCTGAGGCGATAGGGGTAAGCCTCCGAACCGACATCAAGAACTTCAATGCCGTGTTTCTTGCAAAATGCCATCTCCTCTTCTGCAGCTTTGAGAGCCGCTGAAGACCCCTCATCCAGAATTTTCTGTATGCGCGAATGCCACACCGGCGCTTTTCCTTTCAGTTCGGCCAATCCCATGAAGACATCTTTGGCCGAACCTACTTCGCGGTAAAGGGTCAGCGCATTCTGAAGTCCCAGGCCTTTCAACCGGCTGAGCGCAATGGCATAAAAGCTTTCGTCGGTCATTGGCAGTATTTATTCAAAGTATTTCCCGAACGACACATTCAGTTCTTCACACTCCGAAAGCCGGCCATTGACAATGCAAACGGTATCTACAATAGCCTTGATGCAAAGCTTCTCATCGGCAGCCCTGTAGATGTCTTGTTCAAAGACATACTTCACACCGTCTTTCCTAATATTCAAGCAGCTTATGAATTTGTCATCACTGCGCAACGGAGCCTTGAAGGCAACATTGATACGGGCAACCACACAATCGATTCCACGAAGGTGCAAGTCTATAAAACTTACACCTTCGGATAATAAGAACTGATGACGTGTATGTTCCATAAAATGCAGGTAATTGGCATTATTCACTATCCCTTGTATATCGCACTCATAGTCGCGTACCGCCATCTCAAGACGGAAAATATAATTCTTCATTTCTTCGGTTCCTGTAAAACGTGATAAACATGTGTTGTCTTCAGATATTCTGTTCCAAAGCGGCATCGCAGGCAGTCCTTACGGTCGCAATATTGTTTTCTGAGCTGTATCAAAGCCTGGCTGTCTGCTGCCGACTTTACCGGCATCCCATAAGTTAGCCAGAGACGTATGATATGGTTGTTCTCGGGCTTGATTTGCTCAAGAAACTGTAAAGCCCTGTCGCAATACTCCATATGGCAACGATGAATGCCGTAAGCATAAAGCATCGGCACCACAGCATTGATTAGCAATGAATCCACAGAAGCCTCACGCAAATTCTTCGACGATACAGTTGTGGTCGATCCAAAGACATAATGAGTCTGCCAATAAGGTGTAACGGCAGTAACAAACAAACGCCGGGCATCGTCGAGTGTCTCTGCGCCTGTGATACTTGAGACACTTACCTGACGCGACACATACAGATGGGCCAATTGCGCAAGTCGGATATGTGGAAAGTTCTGAGGACGCATGCGTAAGAAACGCCACCTTGCACCGTTCATGGGCTGCAACGAAAACTTATTGGCCAAAAAGGCATACTCTGTCTGCAGCTTCTTGAAATAACCCTCATGCAAGGCTTCGTCACGATATACCGATGGCAACACGGCTTCATCCAACAAGCCGGCCTGACCCAGAAACAAGGATTCTATTTGAAAGATATCATCACGATGCTTGCCGGCCGCCATCAAGGGAATATGCATCCCCCACTCCTCAAAGGCTTCGCTGTTGATGCCAAATCCAAAGCTCCGGGCAAGCGTAACAAACAATGCGTTTTCCCAGTCACCGTCCAGACGTTCGGCCAAATCCACTATGCGGCGTGTCTTATCCTCAAGCCGCTCTGTTGCCAACCTGTCCATCCAATTGCCAATGGTAACGGCAGGCAACTCGACGGCATGACGATAGCAAGGCATATCCGAACTCGCCCTGTAAAGCTCATTATAATGCTCCTCGACATAAGAAGGGACATGCAGAACCACTTGCTCTACCTTGCGCCCTTTCGACGTAAAGACTTCGCAATCGTCCCTGTCTACAACATGAAGCACCACATTGTCATATGCCATATCCGAGTCGTGGCGATGCCGTTTCCAATCACTGCTCGACATGTGAATCTCGATATTGCCGGCCCAAAGTTCATCCCCGATTTTCAGCTTCGCATCAATAAAGTCCGGACCTGCATCATTGTTGTGCAAACCGGTCGATATCACCTCGACAGGCTTGCCACCGGTCGTATGAAGCGAACCGTAGGCATATATCCTATGTTGCCAAACATAATGCAAAAGTCTTTCCATGGCGCATTTAGATGGGATTGAAAATGAATGACAGCGTCTAACTTGCTAACTATTCGCAAAAATACTACTTTTTACACTAACAGCATCGTTCTTTGTTCCTTTTTGCTTGCATCACATAACAAAAGCCATTGACAAGAACCTTACGATTCATCTGCCAATGGCTTTTCCATGATTATCGCTAAAGTGTAATTTTCATAGTGTTTCAACTATTTTGAGTATATATTGAATCAAATGATCATATGTGTATTGCTCCAGGAAATATTGATACACTTTCTCTGCAATGGCGTATCTTTCTTCAGGATGAGCGAGGTAGTATCTCACTTTCTCTGCACCTTCGTCAATAGTCTTAAACGAAACAAGTTCCGGATCAACCGGTAACAAGTCTTTCAAGATGGACTTGTAGTCGCACAGCTGAAAAGCGCCACAGCCATTTGCTTCAAAGAATCTGCAATTTACCGACTCTATCTCTGCAAAATGGAAATTATTGAACATAATCTTAGCACCATATATTGTACGGGCTTTCTCCTCGCCCACTATATACTTGCCGGTATAACACTTTTCGAGAGCCTTATCAAAAAAACGATGTGGAACAACCCCATACAATTTTACATTGATTCCCTCATCTACAAGAGCCCTCACCATGCGGGCTCTATATGGATAGAGTGTTCCGTATGTCATGACATCTACATTCATTTCATTTTCCATCTCAGCTTTAGTGCATGCCGGCTTAGGATTGTAGCGCTGGTTAAAAGCTTCGCTGTAGATAAATGCATTCAACTTGGCTTTATTTTTCATGAACTCAAGTATATAAGGGTCCTTTGTAAACCAAGCATCGTAGTTGGCTGCTATCACTTGTTGATAGCCAAATGATGTCAATGCATCGGGATTAACATGAATGACTCTTCTGTTTTTGCTCTTGACAGCATCAACAAAAGCCGGATGTATGTCCCTATAAAAACAAATCACCAAATCAGGGTTGTACTCGTTAATGCTATTGGCGACAGATAGGAATCGTTTTCTATCATAGCTATCGCTATACGTCCTTCCAATCTTGTCTAACACCTGGAAATAATGCTTTAGCCGTTTTACTGTATAAGGAAACTTCTCGTAGATATCAAATATCTTTGCTTCGTAACCTGCAAATTGGAATGCATCAGCAAAATGCCATTCCATTGAGTCGGGTGCATTTGCACCAATAATTGCTATTCTCATATGATTGCTATCTTTGTGTAAGTGATGGATCCAATGATGGTGTTGTTCTCCGCATTTAATACTCTTTCTGCGACATCAAAGGACGTTGTCTTGTGAAGTTTTATCTTGCTTTTATCATATTAAACTGATTATATTGGTTTCCTTCTCCTATTTTCTCCAAACCTTTTTCGTTTTTCCGTCGCTCGTCTTGATGATACTGATGCCGCGCGCACCGCTTCCTTGTTTGCGCCCTTGGAGGTCGTACCACTCTTCCTCTACTTGGTTTTCATTCTTCACCGCATGGATACCTACCGGCTCGAATGTCTCGATCGAGAAAAAGTCCTTCCAATAGTCTGCCGTCTCGTAGGCTTCCTTGTAAACGGGCAACACATGCAGCTTCCAGCGCGGAGAAGGACCGTTTCCTTCAGCCTCTATGATGGAAGCCGGTGGACCGTAGACATATATATCCGTCAATAAGCCCGAACGTTCAAAGGCATCGCGTGAAATGAGCTTCAACGATTTGGGAAGCCGGAACTCAGTCACTTTCGTTCCCTTGAAGGCATCTTTCATAATAATCTCGGTATTATTCGACATCTTAACGGTTTTTAGACGCCAGCAATTAGCGAACGCCAGCCATCCAATTGAGGTCACCGAATTGGGAATATCAATAGTACTTATAGCAGTTCCACCCAATGCGCCATCTGAAATGGACGTAACACCGTAAGGTATTTCTACCGCATCTACTTCATATAACGCGCCCCATTCTATTTTCAGATTTGGGTTCGCAGGCAATCTGATTGAGTCCAATTCTGTATCCCAAAAAGCATTCGACCTGATTCTTTCTACTGTATTCGGAAGGGATACATGACTCACACATGTTCCTCTAAACGCATTCACTCCAATTTCCTTCAAATTGGAATTGTTCGGTATATTTATCTCTTTCAAGTTTTCACACAGATAAAAAGCTTCGTCCGATATCTTTTCAACGGTCGAAGACAAAGTAAGCTTTTCAATGTTATAATGTTGTCTGAAGCCACCCACTTCCTTCACACCCTCAGGTATAACCATATTCTTATTCTGGTTCTTTTCGTCTTTCACTGTTATCCACACATTCTTCCATGGAAAAGACGGACGCAGTCGCAACAGGTCGCAGCATTGCTCATAGGTCCCACGCACATACTCCAAGGTAGATGGTAAGACCGCAACAGGAACCATCAAAATGGAGATAAAGTTTCCATCAACATAACGCAAGGTGGAGGGCAAGACCAGTTCCTTCAGATTGGGACTGTCTATATAAAACTTTCCGGACAAGCTGTCGGGACCACCCTTGAATACGCATCTTTCCAAATACTGGTTACCGAAAGTGAAGTATTTCCCCAGCTTCTTCAGTGAGGATGGAAAAGTGATGCTCCGAAGTCTGAATGCGGAATATTTTAAATTTATATCCTTTATTCCTTCCGGCAACTGCAAGTCATGTACAACACTACCATTGTTACATAAGACAGTCTGACCGGGTGAACCTGACACCCAACCATATATACTATATTCACCTCTTCTTCTGCAAGAATCAAGGAATGATAAACTGGGTACATCTATCGTATCGGCATTAATACAGTCCAATACATATTTCATAGCCTTCGGCAGTGAAACATAATCCAATTGAGCATATCCTGCTAATACTGTATCCTCCTCGAAAGAATGTGGAATGTCATACTCTCCCAGCCAGCACACAGGGTAGGTCTTTCCGTTATAAACCACACTGTCAGGAATTATCAGGTTTTTCTTATAACAGCAATCGTATGTATCGTCGTTAGCATATCGGGGAACGACACATACGCTGTCTGCACCGCTATAAAGGCGGAACACGATGTTGTCGATAATGAAATCGTGCATCTTTTCATTGTCCTTTAATACTACATCGTAATGAGGAGGGGGCGTCGTCTTACGCCAAGTCGGATGATTATATATCGCACGCCCCTTCTCCGTCTTCGCTTCCATGCCGGGTACTGCCGACAGAAGCAGCATAACTATAAACAATAAATTTCTCATATTCTTTCGTTTTTAATTCATTCTACCCATTGCAAGGCTTCATTCAGGTGAAACATCTTGCCAAGCGTTGTGTCATAATAGGTCGAGCCCGAACACAGCTTTCCCGCAATTGTTGAAGAATTGCGCTCTTTAGTCGTTCCACGGCCATGGCCTATTAATACAGGAGGCACACACACGCTGTTACCTCCTACAAAAGCTCTGTTTACTTTCTTGTCAAGCAATTCTATATAATAGGTCACATTCTTATAATCGCTCAACCGGTCTATTGAAAATGCCGTATCTGTTGAAGATGCCTTATAGTCCAAAACGACTCCCAATATCTTGAATATATAACCGTCGCAATTCCATATTGAGCCTATGGGAACCATAGCTGTGTTATTACCGGTTGCTGTACACGTTATTGTCTTTTTCCCCTCATTGTAACCGACAAAGGTTTTATTGGGTAAAACGCAGCCGTCTTCCAAACAGCGAATCTCATAGCAGCCGGATACAAAGGTGTCGCCTTTACGTATGATGCAACTCTCATTGGCACCTCCGGTAATTTGCATATTCGGATCTGTACCGAAATCATCATTCAAATCCAACTTCTTGTCAGAAAGCACCAATGTTCTGCTGCCGATATAAAGGCGGTCTTCCGGATATAGGCTGTTGTTTCCCGTCGCAACATAAACTTGAATGTCTACATGGTTAACGTTTTCGTTGCTTGTCAGTTTGCATTCCAAACGC
>DJPH01000004.1 GCA_002439755.1 Prevotellaceae bacterium UBA6417
CCGCGAGCAGTCTGTAAACCGCAAACCGAATATCCGCCCCAGATAACGCTCCGACGTACCGCCGGCTACCTCTGCGTTGGCTATCCATCCCTGGGCATACTGCTTCTTTAACACCACATCCATCGTATAAGGCTTACGTTCAGTAGGCCGCCGGAAGGCATCGTTTCGTTCATATACCTTGACATCTTTCACCATGTATGAAGGCAGGTTCTCCAATAACACGAACCTGTTTCCACGAAAAAAGTCCTTACCGTTCAAATATAGATCGTCCACTTTTCTGCCGTTCACGAATATCTCGCCATTGTCGTTCATTTTCACTCCGGGCAACTCGGCAATCAAAGCCTCCAACATGCTTCCTTCAGCCAATTGGAATGCATCGGCATCAAATACCACTGTATCGCCCTTGTGATACATCTTGATGCGACTGGCACGTACCTTGGCTTCGCCCAAATAACGTGTCTTTTTCTGTGACAGATAGATGTTGTCTAATATGTGTGTCCGTCCTTTATCCTTTTTTATCTCAAAGGCTTTCTCGTAGATGGCATATCGGGGATGGATGCACCTCACAGCATAATGGCCCGCCTGTAAACCCTTAAATTTGAAAAAAGGTCTCATCTTCCCATTTACCTTGTACATCTTCACCGCCGCGGAATCTACAACCTCATTCCCTCGCAACAACAAAACCTTAGTCCTATCTACAGGCAACCTTGTTAAACGATCATAAGTAAACCCCCACACATCTGTAGCCAATACCGACAGCGGCATACAGACACATATCAAAAATATAAACAACAATCTTTTCATTTTTTCAAATAACAAAAGCAAAAAGAGGAGATAGTTGTGCAGCATTGCCACACAACCACCTCCGGAAAAATTGTTAGATCAACAAGCCACCTTTACAGAAAATATAGGTACTCGTTGGTGAAGCAGTTTCACTTGACGAACTGTTTACGCATTTTCCGATATTCTTGCATTTTCCGGTATTGCTACAATCCGAATTTACACATGAAGTATTTTCGCAATTCTCATTCTCACAGGTACAGTTCGTATTCGAACCATTGGTTCCGGCCATGCCTGCCATTCCGGCGAAACCACCGCGTAACTTTCCTTCCTTGTCTTCCGACAATGGACTCATCTCCAATACAATGTCGGAAAGAGACGTCTGTTTTATTAATTTCATGTTTTATTATTTTGTTATTACTATAGTATGATTACTCTCTTTGTCTTTATGATTGATCTTTCCTTTTCCTGGCTTCTACTCTTTTTGTCTGTTCCACATAAATGTCCTTGATGCGCTGACGGATGTAGTTCCATCTTATCCTCCTCAGAATACCCCATAAGGCAGCCAACCTCAGGAGACTCCAATTTGTTTTGACTACATCCGCCATGACAAAGGGCTAAAAGAATGCAACTACGACATGTTTCGTTGCAATAACGTACTTGCCGCCGCTGCTCATACCGGGAATTCCATTCGATATTCCCGTCTTCTATAAGACGGCCCTCGCAATTCTTTTGATTGAATTCACGCGCTGTGCATTTATACACCATACCGTCATAGTTTATCACAATGCTGTTATCCCTATCTGCATAACACCGGCCTACCAACCGTGTGGTTTGCCCTATCACATGGAAACCGGCTGACCGAAATGCAGATTCAAGAAAATCGAGCTTCTCTTCCAATGATTTTTCATCATCAGATTTCTTGTCTTGCCATACCCTAAAAAAAGCCACATTGCAGTATTCCCGTTCCTCATCCGAAAAGCCCTTCAAATCCGTCAGAACATCAATAAAACGTTCTAACGTCTTGGCTGTATAGTTGAAACGGATTGCCACCTTCATACGCATTTGCAACAACATGCGAATATGCCCGATAGTCATACGGTACGTTCCGGGCTTGTTCTTTCCCATTGTCTTGACAATGTTATGGATGAACTCATTTCCATCAATGGTTATCTGGAAAGAAGGATACCAAGGCTGTAAATATTCCGCAATTTCTTTTGTCAAAAGTGTTGCATTCGTAGTAAAATGGAGAGTCCAATTGACTTTATCTGTTCCTATCTTCTTTATCTGTTCCAATATCGGTTGGACGACCTGTGAAAAATACAACAACGGCTCACCGCCAAAGAATGTAAGGGCTATTGATTTGAAACGGCCTCCGGCAACCTGCTTCTGTAGATACGATATGACTGCGTCCACTGTACTTTGTTCCATCTTAGACTTCTTGCCATGTTCTTCGTAGCAGTACCAGCATCGCAGATTGCAGTTCATCGTCGGATTGATGGTTACCAACAATTCTTCGCTGTTTTCATCGTCTTCTTTCCAGTAATCGATTATCTGCTTTTGCTCATCAAAATCATCCTCAACGATAAAGCCGTTTGAACTAAGATACTCGAAAAAATCAGGTGCGGCATCGGCAATTCTTTCCAGATCGGTTTCGTTCTTTTGATACAATTCTGCCAACCTATTATCAACCTGCACCATCACATCCGTCCGACAATTGTACAAGATATAATTCTTTCCGGCAGGCATCAACACTGAATAGTTGCTTGTCTTCATTTTATCTTATGTTTTAAATTTCCTATAATTCGTCCTTGTACGTTGGCGTTCCAACAAGAACAAGACAAAACCGGCCTGGCCAATCAGTCCCTTCTTTTGATAAACAGGTTCTTTCGGCAAGAATAACGGTAAATCCAATATTTCTTCAACTTGTGGAGGCATAATGTCCCAATCACTGGATTTCTTACAAAAAAGGAATTGAAGTGCGTAACGAAGCGTACGATGGCCACAGGTCGGGTTGCTGACAATATATTGGCATCTTGTTTTTAAATGCGACATATACGTTTCATCAAACGCGCATTCCGAATTATGCTGTTTCATTCCCATACGCGCAATGACATAAGCGAGTATGCCACCTATACCGGTCTCCATACTCAAATCATCCACACGCAGGACATCCCGCTCCATGACACGCCTGTCGATATAAGCCAGCTCGCTTTCAAGACCGGATTTCAAAAAACCATTTCTCAAAAGATAGATAAAAGACCAACCTATCCCGTACAGGCCATGGGAAAAAGTCAACGGGCTATCAGGATTACGCAGGCCTTGAACAAGGCCTGACAATAAGTTTGATGCCATTTCATCAGCTTTGGCATCATTCATTTCACGGGCATATTCAGCCAAAGCTATCATCTCACCTGACTTTCCTTCAAAAAGACTCGCTGTATATGTTTCTGCAGCATGTTGCATTATTTGACCCGCAACAACCGTCACACGTCCCTTCTCGGCATCAGTCACCAACAATTCTTCGTAAGGAATAATACGGTTGATCTTACGGACAAACGAAAAATCATGCCCGTGGAAAGAGCTTTCATAATATTTTCTCAGTTTGCCAAGCTCTTTCCGATAAACAGGATAGATGGTTTGAAGACGTTTGGATAGCTTCGGATTCTTTTGCAAAAATGAAGTCAAAGCAGGGCCTTGTTCGGAAACAGGGAACAAGGTCTTTATAATGGCGAAGTAATTGTACAGATTAGGAAGTCCGACAAGCACATAAGGAGCATGTTCACGATACAAATGACCTACGACAACATCGCTTATCAAACGGCATCCGCCACCTTCCAACCATGCCTTTATGCTGATATAGGGCTCTTCACCGCCATAGTGCACAAGCCCTTGCAGGCCCTTCAATCTGTTCCAATACTTCTTACTGGAGCAGTAGCTGGCACCTAACACGGCCGGAACTTGGCCATAATCCAGACAGGTCGCAATATCCCCGCTGTTCCATTGTATCCCGGGAACATAATGACTGTCATCAAAATCCACATACGCACCATATACCCCCATTTCGCCCCGGTCTTTCACTTTTCCATTCTTCAGCTTGCGCAACATCCGCGTCTGGCAACATAACAGCTGGTTCGGTTTCTTGTCCAGTTCCTCAACAATGCGCTTTGCCCAATTTCCGTCATAAAAGCGCATGTGGGCATCAAGCAAGATAAAATAGGGGGTACTGCAAATCTGAACGGCCTTCTCCTTTCCCGCAGCAGCACCGATCCCATATTTGTTATAATAGTAATGTACATTCAAGCCTTCCAAGTCGGCTTCATAATCGTAACCGTCGTCCGAATGGTCGTTGACAACAATGACATCCACCTCGTTGCCGACTGTCTCCCTGATGGAACGGACAGTACGTCCCACTTCCTCTCGTTCATTCAGGAAAGGCATCAGAACGCTGAGTCTGTTGCGACTTCGTGGAAGGGAAACATAATCGCGCTTCACCTCGTCTTCACGTCGCTTTATCCTGCGGGCTATATTCTGACGTATCGCGTCTTCTACCTCCTCCCGGTTTTCCGTAGATTCTTCATCCGGCCATACGTCACATTCCGCAAAAACAGTATCGGCATTAAGCAAAACAAGATTCCGATATAGCATTTCTCCGTAAAGTGCATAGTCTGCCGACTCACCATATTGCTCTTCGTAACGGAACTTATACCGTTCCCAAAACTCCTTCCTTATGATTGTCGTCGTCGGATAGATGTTGCGGTCTTCCAGCAAAGCCATCTCTGTCACTTTAAGTGGAACTCTTCTGATGGTATCGCGAAAGCTTTTCTGCTTTACAAACCCTCCTGCCAATGCCACTTCGGAGTGAGCTTCCATAAAACGGTATTGTTTGCGCAACCGGCCATCACTCATTCTATATCCGGCATCCATACGTACAATGTATTTCCCTTCCGCCTGTTTCATCAGACTGTTGAGAGCCCTTGCATAGCCATTGGCACGCTTGACAACACGAATACGCTGGTCCTCAAACGTATTTATGATTTCATCACTGCCATCTGTAGAACCGTAATCGGCTACCAACAGCTCAAAACGGGAATAGCTTTGCGACAATATACTTTCTACACATGCCGCAAGCGTCCTCTTGGAATTGCAAAAGGGAAGTATCACGGAAATTTGTGCTGCTCCTACCATACTGTTTTTCGTTTTACATTGCAAACTTAGTGTTTTTTTGTTCAACAGCAAAATTCCACAACGATTTTCTGCATATTTGCTTTTTCTAAACCGAAAGAAAACAGGAAGCCTGCAAACGTCATCTACACAAAGTCTTACCGTATAGAAAGGGATGCGGCACTGCCGCATCTATTGCGGACGAATGCAGGACTTCCTTGCTCATAGGCTACAGTACTTCACTTAATCTTTCACACTTCATTGTTTCTTTTTAGGCTGTTTATTCAATCGATATATCACATGCAGCATTACATAACGGGGCACTACATTGTAACGCGTCTCTGT
>DJPH01000022.1:0-31563 GCA_002439755.1 Prevotellaceae bacterium UBA6417
CATTTATCGGATGAACCAAAAAATAGTTACCAATGCGTCAGTGCCGCCTACTTGTAGCAATGGAGCATTGGACGATATCAATAAAGAGACATGCATCCTTTAGGTGTCTACCGAGAATATAGATGTATACAAGGCTTCCACGCCATGGAATGAGTTTTTCAAGATTAGCTCCATTGAAACGGGCATAGAAGGCACAGCATTTGATGGCATTACGGAAACGGAACATTTCACCATTGGTGGAACAAAGCTTAATACTCCCCAAAAGGGGATCAACATTGTTCGTATGAGTGACGGAACAACGCGCAAGGTGCTGACGAAATAGCGGCGAGAGCTGTTCGCTAAACCTTTTTCCGCGGGTGATAATTTCAGTGTGGTTTTCAGAAAAGGAGCCGTTTCGGGGAGCTTTATCCGAAAAAGTCTGTCAGGCTGTATATTGACTACTGAAAAACAGCTATCTTTGCGATGAAAATTTTATCGGCAAGTTTCTTTGATATGCTTATGAATCATATGTGTAGTTTTTTTCAAGCGCTGACGGCAAGTATTATAATGTTGTTGGCCGGCTGCATGCAGACAGCATCGGCCAAAAGTGCAGACAATGGCGATATTTCGTCGGACAAAGGGGGAGTGGCGTTGAAGTTTGATGACGGGAGCATCCGTCGTGTGGATTTTTATGCCGACAATATTTTCCGTGTTTTCCAGGATGGCCATGGCGGGGCTTTTCGTGACCCCGAAGCCAGCCCAGAGGCTCGGATGCTGGTCGACAATCCGCGCAAGGAAACAAACAAGATTGACGTGAAGGCTACCGACAATGGTTTTTTTGTGACTTCAAAACGGATACAGGTATGTTTCGACAAGATGAGCGGCCGCATGACGGTGAAAAATCTGAAAAGCGGCAGAATTGTGTTGGCTGAGACGGCACCGCCGGTAATTGGCCCGAAGGAGTCGGGGCTGACGCTGCGCGAGAATCCCACTGAATATTTTTATGGTGGGGGTGTGCAGAACGGGCGTTTTTCGCACAAGGGGCAGGTGATAAACATTGTCAATGAAAACAGCTGGACCGATGGTGGCGTTTGCTCGCCCTGTCCCTGGTATTGGTCAACGGCCGGCTACGGCATCCTGTTTTATACGTTTTCGCCGGGGTCGTATGATTTCGGAGCGAAGCATAAGGGTGAGGTACACCTCAGTCACCGGACGGACTATCTGGACTTTTTTGTGATGGTGGATGACGGGGCCACGGCTTTGCTGCGCGACTATTACCAACTGACGGGAAATCCTGTGTTGCTGCCCAAGTTCGGGTTTTATGAAGGCCATTTGAATGCCTATAACCGCGATTATTGGAAGGAGACAGACAAAGGAGGTGTACTTTTTGAGGACGGCAAGCACTATGTGGAGAGCCAGAAAGACAACGGCGGCACAAAGGAGTCGCTGAATGGCGAAAAGCAAAATTACCAGTTTTCTGCACGGGCGGTGATAGATAGGTATAAGGCTCACGACCTGCCTCTCGGCTGGATTTTGCCGAACGACGGCTATGGTGCCGGCTACGGACAGACGTCTACGCTCGACGGCAACATTGCCAATCTGAAGGATTTTGGCGATTATGCCCGCAAAAACGGTGTTGAAATAGGGCTTTGGACGCAGTCGGATCTTCATCCGGTGGATACCATTCCCGCTTTGCTTCAGCGCGACATTGTGAAGGAAATCGCCGTTTCGGGTGTGCGCCTGCTCAAGACGGATGTTGCCTGGGTGGGAGCCGGCTATTCGTTTGGTCTGAACGGCATATCTGATGCTGCCAATCTGATGACGAAGTATGGCGATGATGCCCGTCCGTTTATCATCACCCTTGACGGGTGGGCCGGAACGCAAAGATATGCCGGAGTATGGTCGGGCGACCAGACCGGCGGTAAATGGGAATACATACGTTTTCATATTCCTACCTATATTGGTGCCGGCCTGGCGGGAATGCCAAACATTACAAGCGATATGGACGGTATTTTCGGAGGAAAAGACCCGATTGTGAATATCCGCGATTTCCAATGGAAAACGTTTACACCCATGCAGCTCAACATGGACGGCTGGGGCAGCAACGAAAAATATCCCCAAGCCCTGGGCGAACCGGCAACGAGCATCAACCGCAATTATCTGAAACTTAAATCGGCTCTTTTGCCTTATTTTTACAGCGTGGCCCATGTGGCGGTCGACAGTCTGCCGATGATGCGCGCCATGTTTCTTGAGGAACCCAACAGGTTTACGTTGGGGACGGCCACAAGGTATCAGTTCATGGCCGGCCCGTGGTTTCTCGTTGCGCCCGTCTATCAGGCTACGGCGGCTGATGCGGAAGGCAACGACATCCGCAACGGCATCTATCTGCCCCGCGGACGTTGGATAGACTATCATAGCGGTGAAGCCTACGAAGGTGGAGTGGTTCTTAATAATTATGCAGCTCCTTTGTGGAAACTTCCGGTATTTGTCAAATCGGGCGCAATTATCCCCATGACTGCCCCCAACAACAATCCATCGGAGATTGACAGCCGTTTGCGCATCTATGAGCTTTATCCCGATGGCAACACCGAATTTACAGAGTATGATGACGACGGCCGTACTCAGACATACTTGAAAGGCGAAAGCGTGAAAACGCATTTGTCGAGTTCGGTAAGGAAAGATGTAGTCACGTTTCGCATCTCGGCTTCGGAAGGCCGTTTCAACGGATTGGAAAAAGACAAGCGTACGCTTCTCCGTGTCAATGTGGCTCATCCGCTGAAAGGCATAAAGGTAAAAGTGGGCAAGCGCAATGTTAAACTGCAAAAGGCTGCGACCCGCGAAGACTTCGATAAGGCCGAGGCCGCATACTATTATGATGCAGCTCCCGAGCTCAACCTTTTCTCCACTCCCGGAAGCGAAGCCTCTCATGTCAGCATCAAGAAAAATCCGCAAGTGCTTGTAAAGATACCGTCAACGGATGTTACCGCGAATGATATCGTGGTGACAATGAAAGGCTATAGTTTTGACCGGCGAAATCTGCTGGCAGCTCACAAGGGGGCTCTGTCTAAACCATCCGACGTTACCGTGACCCAAGAAAATCGCAAGCCCTACAGTTTGGTTCCATCGTGGCGAAAAGTGGATGGCGCAGACTATTATGAAATTCTTTATGACAGTATGGTATACACCGGCATATGGCAGAATAGCTTGGAATTTGCCGATTTGCAACCTAATACCGAATACAGTTTCAGCGTGCGGGCAGTCAATGGTGACGGACATTCGGACTGGACGGAATTCAAGACGAAGACAAGCGAGAACCCCTTGGAATTTGCCATCAAGGGTATAACGGCTTTCTGTACAGCCGCCGACCAGCCCGGTAACGGCATTAAGAAATTGTTTGACTGGGATGACCAAAGCATGTGGCATACCAAGTGGGGAACACAGGCAGTACCATTTGAGATAGTGATCGACCTGCATTCGGTCAACACTCTTGATAAGATGGTTTATATCCCTCGCCAGGTGGGAGCCAATGGCATGATAATGTCCGCTCATGTGGCATGCAGCATGGACAAGAGCAGCTGGACGGATGCCGGCAGGATAGAATGGGCAATGGATGCCGGCCATAAGACGTTTGTTTTCCAAAGCCATCCCACAGCACGCTATATCCGCATAAAAGTGGAAAAAGGCTACGGCGGATTCGGATCCGGACAGGAATTGTATGTATTCAAGGCAAAAGGCACACCGAGCTATATACCGGGCGACATCAACAACGACGGCCAGCTGGATGAAAACGACCTGACGTCATATCTGAATTATACGGGCTTGCGCCAAGGCGACAAAGACTTTGAAGGCTATATAAGCAAAGGAGATATAAATGGCAATGGACTGATTGATGCCTATGACATTTCGAATGTGGCGGTTGAATTGGACGAACCTGCCCGTCAGGAGGTCGGCAGGGCAGTTGCAGGAAAGCTTTTGCTCGTTCCAGATAAAAAGTCGTATGAAGTAGGTGATACGGCCGAAATCACTGTGCGTGGATTGGGGTTGCAGGCCGTTAACGCTCTAAGTTTTGCCTTGGCCTACGTGCCGACAGAATATGAGTTTGTGTCGGTAAAGCCGATAGCACTCCGTGAAATGCGTAATTTCACCAACGACCGCCTTCATTCAAACGGGCAGAAAAGCGTGTATCCTACCTTTATAAATATAGGCAACAAGCCTTTGCTTGAAGGGACAGGCGATTTGTTTGTCTTGCGCTTCAAGGTCAAGAAAGCCGGTGCTTTCGGACCGAAAATGACAGACGGCATACTTGTTGATAGAAGTCTGCAAAAATCAGAATTTTGAGTATGTAATTGCACATAAAGGCCTTTAATGTGAAAAATAAGTAATCATTTTTGGCAATTCGGTAGAAATTCGTAATTTTGCCGGCCGTAAAGTGCTACTTTATATTGTTCATCAAGATTTAGGAAAACAATAAAATCAAAACAAGCAAATATGGGTTATAAGATAGTAGTTCTTGCCAAACAAGTTCCTGATACAAGGAATGTAGGCAAAGATGCGATGACTCCCGAAGGCACTGTGAATCGTGCAGCCCTTCCTGCCATTTTTAATCCAGAGGACTTGAACGCCCTGGAACAAGCATTGCGCATCAAAGAGCAGAATCCCGGCAGCACAGTAGGATTGCTGACAATGGGGCCTCCCCGTGCAGGTGAAATAATAAGGCAGGGCCTTTATCGTGGAGCGGATACAGGTTGGTTGCTTACTGACCGTCTTTTTGCCGGAGCCGACACCTTGGCAACTTCGTATGCCTTGGCAACTGCCATCAAGAAAATCGGAGATGTTGACATCGTGATAGGCGGCCGTCAGGCCATCGACGGTGATACAGCCCAGGTGGGTCCGCAAGTTGCTCAAAAACTCGGTTTGAATCAAGTGACTTATGCAGAAGAAATTTTGAAAATCGAGAATGGGATAGCAACAATACGTCGCCACATAGACGGTGGAGTAGAAACAGTGGAAGCACCGTTGCCCATCGTGATAACGGTTAATGGAAGCGCAGCCCCATGCCGGCCTTGCAATGCCAAATTGGTGATGAAATACAAACGTGCAACATGCCCCTCCGAGCGCAAAGGCGACGAACCCTGGAGTGCGTTGTATGCCGGACGTCCCTATCTGACATTGAACCAATGGAGTGTGGCCGATGTCGACGGTGACCCGAAACAATGTGGATTGGCCGGTTCTCCGACAAAAGTAAAGGCCGTGCAAAACATCGCATTCCAGGCAAAAGAAAGCAAGACATTGACAGGAAGTGATGCAGATGTCGAAAGTTTGATAAAAGAATTGTTGGACGAAAAGATTATTGGCTGATACTATGAATAACGTATTTGTATATTGCGAGATAGAAGGCACGACGGTAGCAGAAGTGTCGCAAGAACTGCTGACAAAAGGCCGTAAGCTGGCCAATCAGCTCGGTGTGAAGCTTCACGCAGTTGTAGCCGGAACAGGCATAAAGGGAAAAGTGGAAAAACAGATACTTCCTTACGGCGTAGACAAACTTTTCGTTTTTGATGCCGAGGGCTTGTTTCCTTATACGTCAGCACCGCATACAGACATCTTGGTGAACTTGTTCAAAGAAGAGAAACCGCAAATTTGTCTGATGGGCGCAACGGTGATAGGGCGCGACTTAGGGCCTCGTGTTTCCTCGTTTCTGACAAGCGGGCTTACCGCAGATTGCACACAATTGGAAATCGGTTCTTACGATGACAATAAGACAGGAAAACATTATGACAGTCTGCTGTATCAGATACGCCCCGCTTTCGGAGGCAATATTGTTGCTACGATTGTGAACCCCGATCACCGTCCGCAGATGGCCACAGTGCGTAGCGGTGTAATGCAGAAACAAATTCTGGATGAAGCTTACAAAGGCGAAGTGGTAGTTTGCGATGTAGCCAAATATGTTCCGACAACAGATTTTGTCGTAAAGGTTATAGACCGCCATGTTGAAGCTGCGAAGCACAATCTGAAAGGAGCTCCCATAGTAGTGGCCGGTGGTTACGGAATGGGCAGCAAGGAAGGCTTTGACATGCTCTTCAAACTGGCAAAGGAGCTTCATGGCGAAGTAGGAGCCAGCCGCGCTGCCGTTGATGCCGGTTTTGTTGATTCCGACCGTCAAATCGGCCAAACGGGTGTTACGGTTCATCCCAAAGTATATATCGCTTGCGGCATTTCCGGGCAGATTCAACATATAGCGGGCATGCAAGACAGTGGTATCATTATATCAGTGAATAACGACCCGGAGGCACCCATCAATAAAATTGCCGATTATGTAATTGTCGGAACTGTTGAAGAGGTCGTTCCTAAACTAATCAAGTATTACAAGCAAAACAGCAAATAATCATGGCAAACTATTATACAGATCACCCGGAATTGGAATTTCACCTTCATCATCCGCTGATGGAGAAAATAGTCGAGCTGAAAGAGCGCGGCTATGCAGACAAAGACAAGTTTGACGATGCTCCTGTTGACTATGATGACGCCATTGAAAACTATAAGCGCATCCTTGACATCACAGGTGATATTGCAGCCAATGTAATAGAACCGAATTCCGAGAGCGTAGATCTTGAGGGGCCCCATCTCGAAAACGGCCGCATGATTTATGCTTCAAAAACATACGAGAATCTGGATGTAACGCGCAAGGCCGGTTTATGGGGCATCAGCATGCCTCGCCGCTATGGCGGTTTGAACTTGCCCAATGTTACGTTTTCTATGCTTTCCGAAGTTATCTCGGCAGCCGATGCCGGTTTTCAGAACGTATGGTCGCTCCAGTCTTGTATCGATACGCTTTATGAATTCGGTTCGGAAGAGCAGAGAGCCAAATATATCCCTCGCATTTGTGCCGGTGAAACCATGAGTATGGACCTTACCGAGCCTGATGCCGGTTCAGACCTTCAGCGTGTCATGTTGAAAGCCACCTATTCAGAAGAAGACGGATGCTGGTTGCTGAATGGTGTGAAGCGCTTCATCACAAATGGTGATTCAGACATACATCTGGTGTTGGCTCGTAGTGAGGAAGGCACCAAAGACGGACGTGGATTGTCCATGTTTATCTATGACAAGCGCCAGGGAGGTGTCAATGTACGCCACATTGAGCATAAGCTGGGTATTCACGGCAGTCCTACTTGCGAACTTACCTATAAGAATGCCAAGGCCGAATTGTGCGGAAGCACACGTATGGGCTTGATCAAGTATGTGATGGCATTGATGAATGGAGCCCGTCTTGGCATTGCCGCCCAAAGTGTAGGTGTTGAACAGGAAGCATATAATGTTGCCCTTGCCTATGCAAAGGAGCGTGCCCAGTTCGGACAGAAAATCGTTAATTTTCCCGCTGTTTACGAGATATTGGCTACGATGAAAGCCAAACTTGATGCCGGACGTTCGTTGCTTTATCAGACAGCACGCTATGTCGACATTTATAAAGCTCTTGAGGATATACAGCGTGAGCGTAAGCTGACACCCGAAGAGCGTCAGGAGTTGAAGAAATACATTCGTTATTCCGATGCTTTCACTCCGCTTGCGAAAGGCATGAATTCAGAATATGCCAACCAGAATGCCTATGATGCAATTTCCGTTCATGGCGGTTCGGGCTTCATTATGGAGTATAAGTGCCAGCGCTTGTATCGTGATGCGCGCATATTCTCCATTTATGAAGGCACAACGCAACTCCAGGTCGTTGCTGCCATCCGTTTTGTCACCAACGGAACTTATCTTACCATTATCAAAGAAATGCTTCAAAACAGTGTGGCCGACGATTTGAAAGCTTATAAAACCCGCGTTGAAGCTCTTGTTTCACAGTATGAATCTGTCTTGGATGCATTGAAAGCCGATACCGAGCAAGAAAAGCACGACTTCATTGCCCGCCACTTATATGAAATGACAGCCGACATCGTCATGTCGTTGTTAATATTGGATGATGCTACGCGTTCGCCTGAACTTTTTGGCAAAAGTGCGCGTAATTATGTGCGCTATGCCGAGGCCGATTTTGCAAAACATGCTTTGTTTGTGGCAAATGCCAAGGCTGAAGATCTGGCAGACTACCGTCAGGTATAATTTTACAGCTTAGGCATAACGTCATAGTTCCCTGTCAAAGGTCCGCTAATCGTTACTGATTGGCGGACCTTTGCTTTAAAATGTTAGCATTTTGTCATTTCAAGACATTGAAAAGTAGTATATTTGCACGCGATAAAAGATAAGCGTAAATGATAACATTTATTATTTCTCTGGTAGCTTTGGTCTTTGGTTACCTTTTGTACGGGCGTTTTGTCGAACGTGTTTTTGGTCCTGACGATCGCATTACACCGGCTGTAAGCAAGGCCGATGGTGTTGACTATATCGTAATGCCCGGTTGGAAGATTTTCATGATTCAATTTTTAAACATTGCCGGTACGGGTCCTATCTTTGGTGCCATTATGGGAGCCAAGTTCGGTCCTGCAGCTTACATTTGGATTGTGTTTGGCTGCATATTTGCAGGTGCTGTTCACGACTATTTGAGCGGCATGCTTTCATTGCGTAACGGAGGTGCAGGCTTGCCTGAGTTAGTAGGCCGTTATCTGGGAAATACCACTAAGCGAGTGATGCTTGTGTTCAGTGTTTTGCTTCTGGTAATGGTGGGTGCCGTGTTTGTATACAGTCCTGCCGAAATCCTTCATAGCATGTGGGGTAGCAAGACTATGTGGATTATTGTCATATTCGCTTATTATCTTGTTGCCACGCTGTTGCCGATTGATAAGATAATCGGTAAGGTTTATCCTCTTTTTGCTTTTTCCCTGTTGTTTATGGCAGCAGCGTTGTTGGTATGTCTGTTTGTTAAGATGCCCGATTTGCCCGAAATTTGGGAAGGTATCGGCAACTTGGGCGCAGCAACCCACCCGTCTGATTTTACAGAACCTTTGTTCCCCTGTCTGTTCATTACCATCGCATGTGGTGCCATTAGTGGTTTCCATGCAACGCAAAGCCCATTGATGGCCAGGTGTATGAAAAAGGAAAGAATGGGTCGTCCCATCTTTTATGGAGCGATGATTACAGAGGGTATTGTTGCTTTGATATGGGCCACTGTTTCCATGTTCTTCTTCTACGGAAGTCCTGCACCGGGCTATGAGCTGATAGCGGCAGCTAAGGATACCGGATTTTTTACATCGGCGCCGGCTGTCGTTAATATAGTCTGCAATGACTGGTTAGGTGTGTTAGGTGCCACTTTGGCACTGTTGGGCGTGGTGGCAGCTCCTATAACGAGTGGTGATACGGCTTTCCGTTCAGCGCGTCTTATCATCGCCGACTTCCTTCATTTGGAACAGCAATCCATGCGTCGCCGCCTGTATATTTGCATTCCGCTTTTTGCCGTGTCTATAGCTTTGTTGCTTTGGCAGATAGGGAACCCCGACGGATTCAATGTCATTTGGCAATATTTCGGTTGGGCCAATCAGACATTGTCAGTATTTACGCTATGGACGTTGACAGTCTATTTGGCACAACAGAAAAAGCCCTTTGTCATCACCTTGGTGCCGGCCTTGTTCATGACGGTTATCTGCTCCACATTCCTGTTCATATCCAAACAGGCATTCAACTTGGGCGAAATGTTTTCCTATGTGATGGGCATTGCCGTGCTTGTTGTGGCCTTGATATGGTTCTTTGTGTGGTATAAGAAGCATGCGTGAAGCATCGCTTCCCTTTCTTGAAAATATTTGCCCGTTGAGCGAAAGTCTTGGCGGGCTTTTCTGTAAAGTTCGTAGGGAGGCTTTATGTTTTTATGGGCGACAAGTTGAATTTCACAGGCTTTCTTTTCGGCCATTTATGCCGGGGCGAAAAATAATCAGGAAATCCATGCAAGGATTTTCGGATTCACAGTTTACCTAATAGAGAACAGAAATAAGTACAATAACAGTTTAATCAAATCATGGATTGTAAAATGAAGATTTCATTGAAAAGCAGTTTTATTGCCTTGGCCGTGTCCATGGCAGTGTTTGGTTTCGTTTCGTGCGACAATGACAATGAAACGCCCATCGTTCCGGCGCGTTCGGCCAATGATGCCCATGGAACCTATACCGGTGTTGTCTATGCCGGAAAGATCTTTCAGGATACAGTAAAAGTAACAGTTGACAGTGTGAGCAAAACGGTGCAGATGCCCCGATTCCCAGTGAAAGCCATCGTCGAGGCCCTTGTAGATTCGTCTTTGCAGGCCGAAGCTCTCAAATCGGCCACAGAATGTTCCATCAGGATGGCTTATACCGGTACGGTGAGCAGTGACATCGCGAGTTTGAAGCTTGGTGCGCAAGTTGCCGATTTTGACATGACTGTCAATAACGAGAAGAAGAGCGTAAAGGTGTTTTTCGGCGCCAAAGGCGAGTGCTTGTATAATAATACATTTAGAATCTTGAATGTAGCATTGACTGCCGATAGCATCCAAGTCAACGGTGAAACCGAAAAGTCGGTGAAGCCTATCCAATATACCTTCTTGCAAACTAAAAAGAAATAGTATAGGTCTGGCAGTCATCGTTTCCAAACGGTGACTGCCGGATATCTATTGTCTGCTTTTTCCAAAGTTGTTCACCGGGCGTGGAAAGCGAAGAATTAGACTTACGCAATCAAGTGGTAGCGGGTGACGAGAGAGCTATGAAAGTTATGTATGACAGATACATCGGCGCTCTTACGTCCGTCTGCTTCCGCTATGTGGGCAATAACGATGACGTGTGCGACATTTTGCAAGAGAGCTTTGTACAGATATTTACGTCCATTTCGAGTTTTCAATATAAAGGCAAAGGATCGCTCAGGGCTTGGATGACGCGCATAGTTGTGAACAAGTCCATTGATTTCCTAAAGCAAACAGCCCGCTTTGGGCACGTAGAAATAGCCGAAACGCTTCCCGATATTCCCGATGAGGATGCCCCGGACATTGACGAAATACCTATTTCGGTCCTTCACCAGATGATTTGCGAATTGCCTGTGGGCTATCGTACAATATTCAATCTTTATGTGTTCGAACACTTGACACATGCCGAGATTGCCCGTCGGTTGAACATCGGAGTAAGTTCGTCTGCATCGCAATTCCATCGTGCCAAGCAGGTGCTTGCACAGCGTATCAAGACATACCGTAACAATAAACAAACAGCAGGTGCATTATGAATAAAGACTGGATCGACAAATTGAGCAAGCGCATGGACAGCCATCAAATGGCACCGCCTGAAAGCCTGTGGAGCCGATTGGAACAGAATATAGCCGATCGTCAAAAAGCGATTGACAAGCGTCGTCATCGTTTCTATTACCTGAAATCAGTATGTGCGGCGGCTGCAGTTATAGCGGTTGTTTCCATAGCCGTATATCGCCTGGCATCTTCAGTACAAGACCAAGTTTCTGCTGCTATTGATACGTTGCCTTATAAACAACCGCCTGTCGCCCGCCCCCTGATGGCCGGGAATACGAAACCAGTGCCATCTGTGCCAACAGTTCCAACCTTGCGAAAACCAGCGGCCTCCGTTGAAATTGTCGATACGCTACTTCCCGGAGCGGTGTCGAAAGCCGTTCCGGCAATGCAGCCGAAGGCAAAGGCCCAAGCCGGTAAAAGGCAACCAAAACAGGTATCCCGCAAAGTCGGACAGCTGATGGAAAAGAATACAATTCATGATGAAGGAAAAAACATTGCTCCCATTGTAAAGAAGGGACACAGACTTGTGGGAAGCCTGTATGCATCTTCTTTGGGAACAAGTGCGCAAGCATGCGCGCCAACAGTAGGATACAAGTATCCTTATTATACGGGTATGGTAATGGGAAGCAGGAAAAATGTGAAAATGCACCATCAGATGCCTATTCGTGTAGGCCTGTCGCTTTCGTATGCCTTGAATCGGAATTGGGCAATAGAAACAGGAGTTTCTTATTCCTGCTTGCGCTCAGACTATAACGAAAGAGACTACTTTTATGATCAGACATTGCATTATGTGGGTGTTCCTCTCCGTATAGTGTACAATGTGTGGAGCTACCGTCGTTTTTCCTTGTATGCGGCCGGTGGCGGAATGCTCGAAAAATGTGTTGCCGGAAAGGCCAAAGAGGGATATGCCGATGGCAAAAGTCCGGAACTACGATATTCGTTGGAAGAGAAACGCTGGCAATGGTCGGTCAATGCATCGGTCGGTCTTCAGTATAAATTGGCAAGCTTTGCAGGTATCTATGTAGAACCTGGAGTTAGTCATTATTTTGATAATGCAAGTTCCTTGTCCAATATATATAAGGATTCGCCCACGCGTTTCAGTCTGCAAATCGGTTTGCGTTTCATGCCTTAACACTTGCTCTTCATGACAAGGCATTAGCCAATTATGGGGTTGTATGCAGGAAAAGAGCGTCGAATTGCTCCATAACGGAAAATAGTCCTCCGAAGGAGTGAGTTCCTAAGATTTAATTTGTACTTTTGCATGTTCTATTTTTTTAAACACTAAATTAAAGGTATAATGAAACGAACCAAAATGAATTTTTGGCTGAATAGGTCAGCCATTATTGTTACAGCATTAGGATTGCTCGTGACAATGAATGCATGTAGCGACGATGATAAAGGGTCGGGCGGAGAAGGTCCACAGCCTGGGCATACCCCACTATCGTCGGTACAGGTAGCACCACGTAATCCATATCTTGCTTCGGAGCATTACAGCATCACTCACTTCAATTCTGCACAGACTGATGCTTTTCCTTATGCCGTAAAAGACGGAGTCTTCACAGTAAACCCAGAAGAATGCCAATCTACATGGAGTGGCCCTGTCAACCTAATGACTCTATCATCCACATCTCCAGACTATATGTGGGGAATGAGCAGTGATCGTGTTTCGTATCTTCGGGTGAAGGATGGCAAGTTTGAACGCATTGCAGAGGCTTCACTTCCCGGTGTACAAATGAAGACCAAAGAACAGCTATTGCAGCTGGCTGCAGATTACTCTTCGCTGAGTGAACTGAAGAATGTTGTTACCGGCATATTAGGACAAATGCCTCAGATGTCGATGGCAAACGGCAACTATGTGTTGTGCGACAAGGATAACTATGTGTATACCAACGCTGGAAGAAAAATGGCTCGCTATCGCTTGAAGAATGCCTCAAAGCCAGAGGAAGGCATCATACTGGATAGTCAGATAGACCTTTCTTCCAACATATTAAACTCGTATACATTAGTAGGTGCAACCATGTCGTTTGACGGTCATTTGGTGGTGGCTTCTCAGCGCAACTTGCTCGTACTGGATCGTGGACTCACCACCATAGAAGACAATTATGCTTTGCCCGAGGGACAAATTCTCACCAACTCCATTACTATGGATGAAAACTCGGTCTACGTGGCAAGCAATAGTGACGTGGCTGGAGGAAAGGGCATCATACAGCGTATCATTTGTAAGAACGGAAAATTCTCTACTGACCCTGCTGATGGTGCATGGCAGGCTACGTATGATGGCGGTCCACTCGCTCCATGTATCAAACTTGGCTTTGGCACCGGTTCTACACCTACGCTGATGGGCTTTGGTGATGACGAGGACAAGTTGGTGGTTATCACCGATGGTAGCAAACGCATGAAGATAGCAGCATTCTGGCGTGATGAGATTCCTGCTGATGCAAAGGTTGTAGAAAAAGATAACCCAAGACTGGCAGGTTTGTTTAACATTACTTGTGGCCTCCCTGAATCCACTGAGTGGATACAATCTGAGCAGTCGGTAGTAGTGGCAGGCTATGAAGCTTTTGTTGTGAACAATATTCAGGAAACTTCAGAGAAAGCCGGTGATAAGATTATAGGCGTGCTGGCCATAGGTCCTCTCTTGGAAAGCTCAAAGGGGGTAGAGTGTGTGCGCTGGAATGTGAAAGAAAACAAGTGGGAAGCACTCTGGACAAGAGCAGATATCAGTTCTGTAAGCATGATTCCTGCAGTGAGCACAGCATCCGAGATGGTGTTTGTGAACGGATGGTATAATAACAGTGGCTGGGAGATAACAGGTCTCGACTGGACTACTGGTGCTACACGTCATCAGGTAAAACTTGGCAAGAGCAATCGTGGAAATGGTGCTTATGCCATTTTGCAGTATTTCCCTAACGGAGACTTATTGTTTAACTCTGTAGCAGGACCTTTCCGCGCCACCCTAAAATAAGAAGAAAAATATATATGTGTACAAAGCGACTATACCTTCCTATTCTCGTGGCATTAGGTGTGCTTACAGGATGCTCTGATAACGACTCAGTTGATGTTCCTATCTCCGTTACTGAGAATGAGTTGAAAGAGGCTGTCTATTACACCTTTCCACTGATGATTATGGATGCAACCGAATCGGTAGAAACAAATACCGAGGCATTTGTGCCGGGCACAGCACGTGCACCGATAAACCAGCTTATTCATGCTGTAAAGATGGCGGATGCATCAAGCACATCGGTGGTGACACCTAACGTAGATACTTATTACAGTAGACTATGGATAGATATGAATGAGGAACCTATTGTGTTCGAATTTCCTGATGTCAAAGACAGGTTCTGCAATGTTCAAGTGCTCGACGCATGGACCAATACAACAAAACTCATCACCGATGGTGGCACTTATGTATTTGCCAAGAAGGGACAGACGGTTTCCGTACCGTCGGGAGCCACTCTTGTGGAGATGCCAACGACGATGGGATGGTGTATTATACGTATTCTTAATAATGGTGAGGGTGACTACGCTAATGTGAAGAAGATCCAGGATGCTATGAAGGCTTATCCTCTTTCGGCTTATGGCAATGCTGGATATGTCGCTCCAAAGGGAACCTACGATGCATCGAAGGATGTGAACCCTGTGAAGAAATGTATGGCGATGTCGCTTGAAGAGTATTTCGCCAAGGCAAACTCACTCATGGAGAAGAACCCTCCTTTAAGCTTTGACACTGAGATTATAAACCGATTGAAGAAACTTGGAGTGGGGCCGGGGCTTAAACTGAAGCAAATAGAGAATGGGGCAGAGATGTTTGCCAACATAAAAGCTTCATTCAAGGCTGATGCAGTGAAGATTGCTGCAATCAACAAGAAGAGTATAGGAGGAGTTTGGTCGTATTTCAAGGATCCGATAGGCGACTTTGGACAAGCCTATGATTATCGTGCTGCTGTAGCGCTGGTGGGACTTGGAGCCAATACCAACGAGGTGGCTATTTATCCTCGTGCCGACTACGATTCCAACAAGGAAGCTCTTCATGGTTCAAATAGCTATACATTGCATTTCAGTTCACTTCCTCCAGTTAAGGAAGGTGGCTTCTGGTCGATAACAGCCTATGGAGACGATGACTATCTGATTGATAACCCTATCAACAGATATAATGTTACTGATCGTAGTGAATACAAACTCAATGCTGACGGAACACTCGATGTCACATTGTCTGCTAGCGCCCCTAAGGATGGCTCTTACTGGTTGCCTACTGGCGATAAGGGCTTTCATCTTTTCATGCGTATGTATCTGCCCGACTTAAACAAGCTTGATAGTTGGACGCCGCCGACTATTACAAAGAAATAAGAAAGGATGTAGGCCTTAATCCGTAGCATTATAATTTAATGTCCTTACACGCTCCTGAGCAACTTATTTGTTGCTCAGGAGCGTGTCGTGTCAGAAGAGTCACTTAATAAAGTGTTGCAATAATAAAAGCCGGTTTCTCAGTTAAGATATACAAAGCCTTGTCTCAGGCTGATTTCTCCATCATCCATGAGCCATTGCATGGCTTGTGAGAGGGTGTCGGAGGCAAAAGGCAATGCGTGGAGTTCTGAAAAGGTGTGGGGCTTGTTGTCGGAAAGCAGCTGTGCAATGCCTTCGGCGGCATGTTCTATTTCTTTTCGCAGTATCTCAGGATGATGGTGCAGCCTGCAAATGTCGCAGATGCCGCAGTCCTGCTTCTGCCATTCACCGAAATAATCCAGTAAAATGCGGCTTCTGCATTCGTTGTCTGACTCAATGTAGTGTAGCATGGCGGCAATGCGGGCTTCGTAATCTGCCTTCCGGTCCTGATAGATGTCCTTGCACAATATAATTTCCGAAGTTTCTACACGCCTTGTTGTATACGTGATGTGCGGAATCATTTTGCGCGGCACATAGTGCAGGATGCGTTGTTGATTGAGTGCTTTCAGCAAGGTATATACCAGTTCCGAATCAAAGCCGGTGGCGTTGGCCAATGATTTCTCTTCGATGGTGACATATTGGCTGAACAGACCGCTGTATAACCGCAGAATGGCTTTTAGCAACGTGTCGAGTTGTCCCGAAAGTCGGTCAAGCCTGTACAGCTCGTCACGACCGAGAAGAAACATGATTCTTGACCGGTTGTCGCTTTTGTCGCGAAACAATAAGTAGCCTGCGCGTGTAAGCAGCCGCAGGGCACTTTCGAGCTGTGTGGGAAAGTAGTGGAATTTTTGGCAGAAGTCACCTTCATTGAATTCGTAGGTGACATTATAACCGTCGCCTACAGCCAGTTGGTAATAGCAGGCAAGGTCCTCGTAGACTTTACGGATGTATTCGATAGGCGGAAAATTCTCGTTGGTCCGCTTGCGCAATTGTATGCTGTCGCTTTTGTTGTATAGGAGTATGGCCTTGGCGGGTTTGCCATCGCGTCCGGCACGTCCGGCCTCCTGAAAATAGGCTTCGACGGAGTCGGGCACGTCAAGGTGTACGACCAGTCTGACGTCGCTCTTGTCGATGCCCATGCCAAAGGCATTTGTGGCAACCATGACCCTTATGTCGCCTTTTTGCCAAAACGACTGACGCAAATCCTTATCGGTGTCTTCTAATCCTGCATGATAGTGTATGGATGAGATGCCGTTGTCGTTGAGCCAACGGGCAGCTTCGCGGGTGCGCTCTCGGTTTCGCGTGTAAACAATGGTGCTCCCGATGTTGCTTTTCAGAATGTTGAGCAGTTCTCTCGGTTTGTCTTCCGTGTGTTGTATGCTATATGCCAGGTTCTTCCGTTCGAAACTGGTGCGTATGATGTTGTCATGGGGAAAGCCGAGCTGCTTTTGAATGTCGTCGGCGACTTTTGGTGTGGCCGTTGCTGTCAAGGCCAGTACCGGGCAGTGGGGCAGCAGTTTCCTGATGTTGGCTATCTCGAGATAGGAGGGCCGGAAGTCGTAGCCCCATTGTGAGATGCAGTGGGCTTCGTCTACGGTGATGAAGCTCACCTGCATGTGTGCCAGTTTGGTGATGAAAAGCTCCGACTGCAGTCTTTCGGGAGATACATACAGGAATTTGTAGTCTCCGAAAATACAGTTTTCCAGGGCTGCGAGGATGTAGTCCCTTGTCATTCCGCTGTAGATGGCGGTTGCTTTTATTCCCATGGAGCGAAGTTTCTCAACCTGGTCTTTCATCAGCGCGATGAGGGGTGTGATGACCAGACAAAGCCCTTTTTGAGACAGGGCAGGAACTTGAAACGTGATGGATTTTCCGCCGCCGGTCGGCATCAGTCCCAATGTGTCTCTGCCGTCACCGATGCTTTGAATTATGTCAAGTTGAATGCTGCGGAAGCTGTCATAGCCCCAATATTTGCGGAGTATTTGGCTGTAGTCGGGGCGTTGCATCCTATTCTTCTTCCTTTTTCATGGGCTTGATGTCTTCTATCTGAAGTTGCACGTCGCCTTGCTTATAGGTGTTTTCCTCTATATAATAGCAGATGTTGAAGGCTCTTTTGGTTTTGATATACCTTACGTGCGAGCTCAGCCCGAATGCTATGCCGCTCATGATGTTGTTTGATTTGTTGTCGACGAGTTCCAGTTTGATGTGTTCCTGGCCTCTTCCTACCACTTTGCTTGTGCCATAATCATAGACGTTGCAGGTGCAGAAGAGTGGTTTTGGGTTACCCGGGCCGAAGGGAGCAAAGTGTTTCAGTTCGTGGAAGAAGCGTTTTGTGATGTCGCGGAAGTCGATTTTGGCATCGATGTCAAGTGTGGGCACGGTTTGTTCTTCCGTGATGTGTGCCTCGACATATTGTTCGAAGCGTCTGGAAAATTCCTTGATGTTTTCTTCTTTCAGCGACAGTCCTACGGCATAGGTGTGTCCGCCGAAGTTTTCCAGCAGGTCACGGCAGCTTTCGATGGCCGAGTAGATGTCGAAGCCTGCTACTGAGCGTGCCGAACCGGTGACGATGCCGGCTTCGTCGATGGCCATTACCACTGTGGGACGGTAGTAGAGTTCGGTGAGCCGCGATGCCACGATGCCGATGACTCCCTTGTGCCATGATTCGTTGTAGACCACGATGGAGCGGTGTTTGTCCAGGTCTTTCATGTTGTCTACAATGCGGTTGGCTTCTTCCGTCATTTGTTTGTCGATGTCTTTCCGTGCTTCGTTGTAGGTGTTGATGGTGTTGGCTTTTTCGATGGCTGTCTTCAGGTCGTTTTCAATGAGCAGCTCTATGGTTTCCCTTCCGTCTCTGATGCGTCCCGAAGCATTGATGCGCGGCCCCATGCGGAAGATGACATCGTTCATTGTGATTTCCTTGTCTTCCAGTCCGCAGATGCTGATGATGGCTTGCATGCCGGTGCTCGGATTGGTGTTGAGGCGTTTCAGTCCGTGATAGGCCAGGATACGGTTTTCGCCGCGTATGGGCACAATGTCGGCTGCGATGCTCACGGCGCACAGTTCCAACAGGGGAACGAGCTTGTTGAATTCTATGCCGTTGTCTTGTGCGAATGCCTGCATCAGCTTGAACCCTATGCCGCAGCCCGACAGGTCGGAATAGGGATAGGTCTCGTCTTTGCGCTTGGGATCGAGAATGGCATAGGCGGGTGGCAATACGGCATCAGGCACATGGTGGTCGCAGATGATAAAGTCTATGCCTTTGTCTTTGGCATAGGCGATTTCTTCGATGGCTTTTATGCCGCAATCCAATATGATGATTACTTTGACTCCTAATGTATAGGCGCGGTCGATGCTCTTGAGGGAAATGCCGTAACCGTCTTCTTGCCGGTCGGGGATAAAATAGTCTACGTTGGGATAGATGTCGTGCAGAAACTTGTAGACCAGCGTAACTGCCGTGCATCCGTCTACGTCGTAGTCGCCGCATACCATTATTTTCTGCTTCCGGGCCATGGCGTTGTTGAGCCGTTTTACGGCGGCATCCATGTCCTTGATAAGGAAGGGGTCGTATAAATCACTCAGTTGAGGATGGAAAAAACGACTGGCATCGCGGGCGGTTGTAATGCCGCGCCGCAGCAGCAACAAGCCCAATATGGGACTGATTCCCACCTCGGTTGCCAGTGCTTTAGCTGCTTCCTTTGTTTCCGGTGTAGGAGGCTGATACTTCCATTTGTGATTCATTATATGTCGTTGTTTTTATTTCTGAAAGGGCGGCTGTGTGTCTTCCGTACAGCTGCAGGCGGCATTTTGCAGCGGCACATAATGTCATTTGACAAACATATTTGGTTGTCAGTTGCTTAATATGCCTATGCCTCGGCGATGCGGTGGTGTGTTGCATGCGCCTGAATTGACACGTAAAGTTAGGGAAAAAAACGGAGCGGTGCCTGTTGCCTGTCGCTTTTTTCTCGGTAAAGCATTAAATTGTGTGAATATCTCTTTCTATCTCTTGGGGGGGGTGAAAATCCTGCAAGCATTTTTTACGCCATTCTATCGGGGGCTCCGATGTGAGTTGCTTGAACCAACGCGAGAAGTTGTAGCTTTGGGTGAACCCTACTTTGTGGGCAATTTCGTCGATGCCCATCTCGGGATATTCCGAAAGGTAGTCTTTGGAGCGTTCTATTCGCAGGCTGTTCAGCCAGATTTGAAAGGTTACGCCCAAATTCTTGTTAAGGTAGGACGAGAGATAGTTGCGGTTGGTTCCCATGTCATAGGCAACGTCGGTCAAGGTGATGCCCGGTTTGCAATAGCCTTCCTGTTTTACCCAATCGGTGATGAGCGGCTCTATTTTTTCGTATTGTCTGCCGGTCGGTGCCGCTTGTTTTTCTTCCGGGGCAGTGCCTTTTTCGACTTCGGCAAGCAGCTTTTCGGTCTCTGACTTTGCCTTTCGTGCCTCTTCGATATAGAAATAGTAGGGGAAATAGTTGAGAAGCCGGATGGCGAGATATGAGTAGAGCAGGATGGTGATTACCTGTTCCGGGCAATTGAAATGGGGAAAGTGGAAGTTGACCATGTTCACGATGTCGATCGTGATAATCAGGATAAGGATGTTGCGTATCCACTGGAAGCCCTTTGTTCCGCTGTAGTAGTCTTGCAGGACGTTGACGCATTCACGGTATTTTTTGAGGCATATCAATGTCATCCATGCTACTTGTACAATATATAATATGGAAATGGTCAATTCCACTGTGCCGCGCCATGACGGAAAGGATGCCGGCAGGGCTCCCATCAGTATTGTTGCCGGATACAGCCATTTGGCATTGCGCAGGAACCGGCGCCGGTCGCGTTTGCGCGGATGCAGTATTAGCAGGTAGGCATATGCGTTGAGCCATGCATGGGTGAGACATACCATCAATGAGATGTATATGCGGTTGTAGTCTTTGTTTTCGGTGGTAAGGCCCGACAGATAGGGCGTGAATATGGCCGATAGGCCTAACAGCAGGTAGGCGCAGCCGAACATGCTGATGCTGGTGCGATAGTTTTCGCTGTTGAATTTACGGGGGATGTGCACGAATGACAAGGCTATGCCCAATGTAAGAAAAAAGGTGGCATAGACAATCAGGCTTGTGTTCATATCGCCGCAAAGGGATAATTTATTCATGATGCAAAGATATAAAAACTATTTTCTTTACTTTGCGCTTGCTGTGGTTTTCTTGAATAAAAGGCTATTTGTCATAGATGTTTTTCATGTTTTTGTAATATGTAAGCGATTTGGTGTGTATGCGAATGTTAAATACACGCTTTTGTTCTTGTGTCTGCAGCAATTTTACCGTCGTGCAAACAAGTGGTGCTAATATTGCAACCGTAAACATTGGCCTAAAAACGAAAGTGAATTAAATAGGCTCTTGACGATGCAGCCCTTTGGGCTGAGAGGAGCCGGAAAGTGAAAAGGTACTTATTTCCCCTGTGAGCCTTTTCATGTGTGCCGGGAACCATTTAATGTCTTAGTGTGTGTGATCGAAAGATTGCTGTCGAGTGTGGCAATCTGATTTTGGTTCCCGGCTTTATTTGAACCTACAGTGAATTGCTATAATGTGAATGAAAAGGATGTAAAGCTGATATGTTACTGTAGATGTTGATGCGATAAGAGCCGAATCCGCCTTGCGGGTTTCGGCTCTTTGACCATCTGGTGTGTAGCAAATTGGAAACGGCTGACAATCAGCCTGGAACAAGGCTTAAAGGATTCTGTGTTGCAGTCTGTACAGATCGCACGAACGATGTGTACACATCGCAGGTCACAACTTGACGCATTGCAGGTTGCGATCTGTACACATTGCAGGTTGCGATCTGTACACATCGCAGGCCACAACTTGACGCATTGCACGCAACGATCTGTACACATCGCACGTGCAACATGTACAGACCGTTTATGCAGACTTTCCGAGTCTATCGGTCAAGTCCCAGTTTCTTGGCTATTTTCTTGGGGATGGCGTTCTTGTTGATAAGAATGTTCATGGTTTTGTAGGCCACGTATGCCTTTGATATGTAGGCTTTTCCGTGATAGCGGCCATAGTTGCCCCAGCTGTTTTTCATCATGAAATATTCTTTTCCGTTCTGGTCTTTCGACAGGCCGTAGATAATCATGCCATGGTCGTCTGTGGTGGTCCAGTTGTCGTAACCTTCCTGGCGCAGTTGCGGTGTGATGGTCTTTTCACCCTTCACATCCTTTTCTGCCTGCTCTTTGTTAGTAGATATCGACCCTATCCATTTAGCTTGGTCAGAGCCTGTTGCGTCGTTGTCGGTGGTTATGGCCGGCACGAGTGCAATGCCTTCATGGTCACCTCCGGCACGTGCAAAGTCGGTTTCGCTCACGTCGGCTCCCCAGGCAAAGGTGTAGCCGTTGCGGACGGCACTTTCCATGGTTTCCATGAATTCGTCGAGAGGCAGGTTGTAGCTGTTGGCCCAGCGCCAGTTGTCCTGCACTTCGATGGCAAAACTTGTATAGTAGGGATGGTGGGTGAAGGATGTGAGGCTTACATAGTCGTCGGGGTTCAGTCCCAGGCTCTCGGCAAAGGTCTTGGGGGTATAGGTCTTGCCTTCATAGGTGAAGGTTTCAGGTTCTTTGCCGATATAGGCGTCGTAGATGCCTGACAGGCCTTGCTTCCATGCCGGAGAGAGCTTTTTGAGCTTGCTCTTTGCGATGGCTTCCACATAGGCGGTGCTCACTGCATCGAGCTCGTTGTGATTGAACAGTGTGTCGCCATAGAGGGTGCCGGGCCGCGGCATGGCGTCTTCGGGGCATATGCCGTAGTTTTTCAGGCAGTAGATGGCGTCATAGAAACTTCCGCCTTGCGAAAAGGAGATGTCGCCGTGCATGCGTACGGCTGCTTCGGCTCTGTCCATATATGTCTTGCGAACCAGGAAGGCTTCGCAAAGGTCGTAGGTCTTTTTCTTGGTGCGCAGCAGTTCGGCTTCGAGGAATCCCAATGACGAGAAAGCCCAGCAGGTGCCCGAACGGTTCTGGTTTTTGATGGATGTAATGGGGTTTTCGATGACGACGGTAAACTGGTAGTCGCTTTTGTTGTCTGTCTTGTTGTCGTCGGCATAGGCGGCATGGCCCATGAGCAACGCGGCAGCGAGAAGTGCTGTTTTCGGTAGTGTGATGGTCATGATAATATCAAAGTGGTTGTATTGAAATATAAAATGCTAATATTGGTGCTTTGCCAGAAACTCTTCAACGTCGCTTACGTGATAGGGAATCCTGTCGCTTCCCAGGAAACGTGCACCGTTTTTTGTGATGAGCAGGTCGTCTTCGATGCGTATGCCTCCGAAGTCTTTGTATTTGTTGATTGCATCGAAGTTGAGAAACTCTTCGTTGGTGTGGTTGCTTTGCCACAGGTCGATGAGTGCGGGTATGAAATAGATGCCGGGCTCATCGGTGACAACGAAGCCCTCTTGCAGGCGGCGCCCCATGCGCAGGCTGGCTGTGCCGAATTGGGCGGACGGCTGTATCTCGTCGTCGAAACCTACGTATTTTTGGCCCAATGCCTCCATGTCGTGTACGTCCATACCCATCATGTGACCCAGGCCGTGGGGCAGGAACAAGGCGTGGGCCCCTGCTTTGACGGCTGCTTCCGTGTCGCCTTTCATCAGTCCCAGCTCCTTGAGGCGGTTGGTCATGTGGCGGCAGATGTCCATGTGTACGTCATACCAGAGAACATCCGGCCTGGCCGACTTGAGTGCCAGGTCGTGGCATTCTTCAACAATTGTATATATCTCTTTCTGGCGGGTGGTGAATTTGCCGCTCACAGGTGTAGTGCGCGTATTGTCGGAACAGTAATGGTTGACGGTCTCAGCACCCGCATCGCACAAGAGAAGACGGCCGTTTTCCAGCTGGGCATCGGTGGGGCAGCCGTGCATCACTTCGCCATGTGTGGTGACGATGGAGGGGAACGAGACCATGGCTCCAAACGCTTCGGCAATGCCGCTTATCATACCTCCGATGAAGTGTTCGGTGACACCGGGCTGGCAAAGCTTCATGGCTGTAGTGTGCATCTTGAAGCCTATGGTGCACGCACGTTCTATTTCTCTTATCTCTTCACTGCTCTTTGTGGAGCGCAGTTGTACGATGGCTTTGATCAGCTCTACCGAAGCCGCGGCCTGCAACCCGGAAGCCTTTATGCCGAGTAACTCCTGCAGCAACATCTGATGGTCGAAACGGTAGGGTGGCACAAAGTGGATTTTGCGCCCTTCGCTTCTTGCCTTTTCAATGAAAGAACGGAAGTCGGCAAGGTTGCCATGCTGCTCTATGCCGGCCTTTCCGGCCATATCGGCAATGCTGTCTACCGACCCGAACCAGATAATATCGTCAATGTCAATGTCGTTTCCAAACAAATAGTCTGTATCATTGTCGACATCTATGATTCCGACAAGTCCGTCGCGCTTCGCTCCAAAGAAATAGAGAAAGCAACTGTCTTGCCTGAATGTGTAGCAATTGTATGGGCCGTTGACAGGACTGTCGTTATTGCCTAAAATCAAAACTATGCCGCCCTTTACCTGCTCTCTCAGGGCTGCTCGCCGTTTGGTATACGTTTCTTTGTTAAACATGCGTGTAGTATTTTGATAGCACAAAGGTACAATAAAAAAAACGAAATACAAAGTAATAGTGCCAAAGTCATGGAGTTGGCGGCAAAAACCCGGTGACGTCCGCTTGTGGCCGGCAGCCTTCCGTGCCCGATGCCGCGATGTCATGGCAAATGCTCCTATGCCCTTTTTCTGCGTTCCCGCGCATGCAGTACGTTAAAACCGCGTATGCCAATAGCAGCTGACGCTGCCTGTCGATGCGGTTTATTTAAGGTTTATTTTGCTCGAAAAGGATTTTTTGTTTTGCATCACATCTTTCGTAATTGTAAAATCCGTTATATTTGTATCTGGAAATAAAACAGTCGTATGGATGAGCTAAATAACAAGTGGCTTCATGTGGAATGCAGTGAAGTTGGAGCCGAAATGTGTCGCATCGTTGGTCTGCGCACCAAGAATGAATATATATGGAACGGTGATCCGCAGTATTGGGATCAGCACAGCCCGTTGCTGTTTCCCCTCGTTGGAAAACTGCGTGACGGCAAGGCCTTGATCGACGGCCGGTACTATGAAATCCCCAAACACGGTTTTGTAAGCAGGGAACATTTTGAGCGGATTTCCTGCACGGACAACAGTGTGACCTACCGTTTGGAAAGCAAACCTGCAATGCATCGTATATATCCATATCCGTTTCGTCTGGATGTCACCTATAAATTGCGTGCCAACCATGTCAGCGTACTTTGGACTGTACTTAACACAGGCATTAACCTTATGCCCTTTCACATTGGAGGTCATCCCGGCATCAACTACCCCGGGTTTGACCCGCAAAGAAAGGTCAAGGCCTATGCTTCGTTCCGCAAGCCATCGCCGATAGAAAGTGTCTCTGTGTGCGACACCGGTTGCCTGGGTCCTGACCGTTACGACCTGCCCTTGGAAAGCGGCTTCCTGCCCATCACAGATGAATGCTTCCAAAACGATGCAATTATCATCGATGAAAACCAGGTGGAAAACATCAGCATCTTTGATACCAACAAGAAACCATATGTATCCATGGATTTTGATGCACCTGTTTTGCTGCTGTGGTCACCCTATGGCGTCAATGCACCCTTTGTTTGCGTAGAGCCGTGGTATGGGCTTTGCGATGCAGAAACATATAAGGGAGAGTTTGCCAACCGTCCTTATACGAATTTGGTGGAGCCGGGTCATCAGATGACATTGGGCTATACGCTCTATTGTGATGCCGAAGTGACACCCGATGCACTGTCAACTAAAACCCGCAGGTCGGAAAAATAGCAATAAAAACAAGCCGCAGATTAAGAAAATCCCTGCAATACCTGTTCCCCTCTCGCCTTTTTGCATAACATCAGAATGCAGGCAAGGCAGGCAAGCGAACCGCAGGTCATGACCGCTCCCGACGATATGGCAATGTTGCCGGCAGCCACAAGCGGACTTGAGATGGCACCGGCTATAAAGCCTGATGCCCCGAAAATGGCACTCGCCGCTCCGGCATTAGCCCTTTCGCTGTCTAAGGCAATCGCTGTCAATGACGGTTGCATGAGGCCGAAAGCAATCATCATGTATATGTAGGCTGCCATCAAAACCGGCAAAGGAAAGTGTACTGCCAGACAAACGGTTATGGCAATGGACGACAACAAAAGGTGAAGTGCGCCTGACTTCAGACAGGAAGATTGATGCTTGAAGCGTGTCGACGCAGCCGAACCTGCACCAATCATCAGTGCGTTGATGCCGAAACAAAGGCTGAAATGGAACGGAGAAAGCCCGTATTCGTGCTGAAGGATAAATGGTGATGAGGCTATGTAGCCGAAAAAAGCAAAGAAACAGAACATGGTTGAAAGAACACACAACGCAAAACACGGGTTCCTGAAAACATGAAACAAGTTGGCATAAACGTGTGTAAGGCTTTTATGAATGCGCATGTCCGGTAATAACGTTTCGCGAAGAAACGCACTGCATATCATAAGTATAAAGCCAACAGCCAGCAATATTCCGAATACACCCTGCCATGACGCAATGCCGGCCATCAAACCGCCAATAACCGGAGCGCAAACAGGGGCAATCCCGTTGATCGCACCCAGTATAGCCATAAATGCGGCCAATTGGTTCCCGCTGTACATGTCGGTAGCAATGCTCTTGGATATCACAATGCCGCCGGCACCGGCCACGCCTTGCAGAAAGCGCATAGCGTTGAACATGACAATATCAGAAGCAAAAATGCAAAAGAATGATGACAGGCAGAACAAAAGCATCGACGACACTAAAATGTTTTTCCTTCCGTATTTATCGGTAAGAGGACCGATGAATATTTGTCCTGTGGCGAGTCCGATCATCCCCATTGTCAAGCTCAACGACGCATTGGATGCACTTGTATTGAAATAACCGGCCATTTCAGGAAGCACCGGCAAATAAAAGTCTGTTACAAATGGGCCGAATGCAGTCAGCATTCCTAATGTGGCCGGGACAAAAATCTGTATGTTTTTCTTCATTTCTTTGCGTTTCAAATGTCTGCGAAATTACCAAAAATACAACAATGGGCGTCATCCGTGTTTCGAGATTTAACACAAAGAGACGTTAAAATCAAGGCATAAGAAAGCCGGTTTGCAAACAATTGTTTGCAAACCGGCTTTCTTAGAATATAGGCTTGTATTACATCATGCCGCCCATTCCCTGTGGAGGAACCGGCATGGCAGGATGTTCCTCTTTCTTATCGCAAATGATGCATTCTGTGGTCAAGAACATTCCGGCAACAGAAGCAGCGTTTTCGAGAGCTACGCGGGTAACTTTTGCAGGATCAACTACACCGGCCTTGCGTAAGTCCTCAAAGACTTCTTTCTTGGCATTGAAGCCTTCATTGCCCTTGCATTCGCGAACTTTGTTGACGATGACGGCACCTTCCAAACCTGCATTGTGGCAAATTTGACGCAAAGGTTCTTCGATTGCACGGCGTACAATGGCAATACCTGTAGTTTCGTCTTCGTTGTCGCCTTTCAGCCCTTCCAATGCTTTCTGTGCACGGATATATGCAACGCCACCACCGGTTACGATACCTTCTTCAATGGCAGCACGAGTGGCACATAATGCATCGTCGCAGCGATCTTTCTTTTCCTTTTGTTCGGTTTCGGATGAAGCACCAACTTCAAGTACGCAAACACCTCCTGACAACTTGGCCAAACGCTCTTGCAACTTTTCTTTATCATAAGATGAAGTGGTGTTGGCAAGTTCATTGCGGATTTGCATGATACGGTCTTGTATGTTCTTCGAATCACCTGAACCGTTGACAATCGTAGTGTTATCCTTGTTGACAGTAACTTTCTCGGCACTACCTAACATGTCGATGGTGGCCTGCTCAAGTTTCAAGCCTTTGTCTTCTGAAATAACAACACCACCTGTCAGGATGGCAATGTCTTCCAGCATGGCTTTTCTGCGATCACCGAAGCCGGGAGCTTTAACGGCACAAATCTTCAATTGAGAACGCAAGCGGTTTACAACCAATGTTGTCAATGCTTCCGAATCAACGTCTTCGGCAATAACCAACAGAGGGCGTCCGCTTTGTACGGCAGGTTCCAAAATAGGAAGAAAATCTTTCAAGTTTGAAATCTTCTTGTCATAAATCAAGATGTATGGCTTTTCCATAACGCATTCCATCTTTTCAGGATCTGTGATGAAGTAGGGCGACAGATAACCGCGGTCAAATTGCATACCTTCTACAGTCTTCAGCTTTGTCTCGCTTGACTTCCCGTCTTCAATGGTGATGACACCGTTTACTGTGACAGCACGCATACCATCGGCAATGAGCTTACCGATCTCAGGGTCGTTGTTGGCAGATATGGTTGCTACTTGTTCTACTTTTTCGTAGTTGCCGTCAACCTGCTCTGCTTGTGCTTTGATTTCTTCAACGACTGTGGCAACAGCCTTGTCAATACCGCGTTTTACATCCAACGGATTTGCTCCGGCTGCAACGTTCTTCATGCCTTCTGTCAGGATGGCTTGTGCAAGAACGGTTGCTGTTGTGGTACCGTCACCTGCGTCGTCACCGGTCTTGCTGGCTACGCTTTTCAGCAATTGTGCACCTGCATTCTCAAAGGAGTCTTCCAACTCGATTTCCTTTGCAACAGTCACACCGTCTTTGGTGATTTTGGGAGCACCGAATTTCTTGTCGATAACCACATTGCGGCCTTTCGGGCCTAATGTTACTTTAACGGCATTTGCCAAAGCGTCTGCACCGTTTTTGAGCAATTCGCGTGCATTAACGTCATATTTAATCTCTTTTGCCATGATGTTTTGTGTTTAAATGTTGTTTTGTGATTTATTTGAGAATGGCCACAACGTCGCTTTGACGCATGACAAGATATTTTTCTCCTTCATACTCTATTTCCGTTCCGGCATATTTACCGTAGAGGACATTATCGCCTGCTTTCAAAATCATAGGCTCGTCTTTTTTGCCTTCACCAACTGCAACTACTTTTCCTTGCAGAGGTTTTTCTTTTGCTGTATCAGGAATGATGATGCCGCCAACTGTTTTTTCTTCAGCCGGTGCCGGAGAAATAAGAACTCTGTCTGATAATGGTTGAATATTCATGATGTTTATGTTTAAATTGTATTGTAATCTCTGTGAAGATTCTTTTTTCAAAACCACTTTTGGTGGTGCAAAAAGTGTGCCAACAACTTTGTTCCGGACTTTAAAATGCGGTTTTCAGCCCATACATGCCACTTTTGTCATGGTTTGATGGGTGCCCAAAGCGAACTTTCAGGCAGTTTCCGATTAAACAGGAATGGTTCTGCTGTGAAGCGTCCGGCGTGTTGCCCTTTGTCATAAAAGGCTCCTGACAGCACGTTTGTGTGCCGATGCTTGTCAAATTCCGAATGATATGCGTCTTTTTCTCGAAGAGCCATACCTTTGGGCATGTTTATAAAAGAATAAATCAAGGGTCCTTTTTGCAAGATCACTTTTGATGGGTCATCTTTGGGAAAGATTCTTATGATGGGAGCCGGCATTTGTATTCCTATGATATCGGTGTCGCATAATAGTTCGTCGATTACCAAATATCCGTTTTCTTCCTTAGGCTTTAGCCTGTTGCCGTTTAGCATTATCGCGTAGGATGGCTGTTGTGTCTTGCACATGTAGTTGGGGAGGGTAAGTTCTGCATCTTTTTTCAACCATTCCGGCAATCTGAAATGAAATACGATGTGTTGTTGCTTCTTTTCGTTGAACTTGAATTGCAGGATGGTTTGATAGTACCAAGGCGTACTCGTCATGGTGATGAGATTGAAATCGAGTTTCTCGGTTTTGATGCGCGCCTCACTTCTGATATACATATTTATATATACGTGTTCGTCTGAAGTGGCAAGGGCATATCCTGCTATGCCCGCTAAGGTTTGGGCTGCTTTTTCTCCATCAGTGCTTTTTTCGCTCTGCCATCCGCAAACACCGTTGTAAAGGGCGCGCGACATGACATCAGCATAGCGTGCATCTCCTGTGGCCCAAGCCAGGTAAGCACTTTCTTCGGCCAAATCGATGGCAGACTGCAATTTGCTTTTATCGCTTTCTGTTTTGATATATCCGCATGCATCCAGATGCTGTATCTTTTTGACCCATGCCGCAGACAGCTTTTTTATTTTCTTTGAACTCAGTCTTTTTTCTGAAAAACGAACAGCTTCAGTGTTGGGATGAGCCTTGAATGCTTCTTGCTGTTGTCCATGCCAAAAGAAGTCTTGTACGATAATACTGTCTGCCGGAACAGGAGTGAGAGGCAGTTTAACACTGCTCTTCAGGTCTTTTTTTGCGGAGGCGATGACCGTTGCCAGCAGCAGAAAGCATAAGGGAAACAGGCGTGTCATCTTTATATATGTGATTTAAGTGAATGAAGAGCCTGTCGCTGGCTTTCAGAGAGACGGGGAGATGACAGCATATAGTCGATAATGTATGTTTGCTGTTCGCGAGAATGACCGGATGAAGCCAATGAGGCAATGGTTTTTGTTCCGAAACCGAGAAAGCATACCAAGTATCCCCATGCCAAGGCTTGCATGGATGTCTCGGATAAGGGGCTGACAGATGCATAGAGGGAAAGTACGCGGTCTATGTAGTCTGACGTTACGAAATGGTCTAACAGGATGACTATGGCAAAACGTTGTTTGTAGCTGTCGTGCTCATGCAGCAATTTCTCGACCCATTCAAGAGTTTCGTTGGGATACTCGATGGCTGTACGAAAAGCGAGACATGTCGCATCGCACAACTTATCACTGTCGATCTTTGGCAGGAACTCCGAAAAATGCTTTTGAGCTGTTTCAAAACTTTGGGTCGTATATCCTGTTATCAGCACTTGCAAAAGGGCTTCTTCAAAAGTCTTGTCGGTCAGGCTGCTTACAATTTCCTGCCAATCTTTTCTGCAGGCATATTCTCGAGCCATTTCGCATAAGGCTGCAACGGGAACACCCAATATCGGACGGGCGTTTGCCGGGTAGCTGCTGGCTTGCTGCTTTTTGTATTCTTCATCAATCAAAGAATAAAGCACCTTCTTTACGTTTACCTCCATAATGGCAACAAAGTTACGCCTTTTTGCTTATTATGAATCATTGGTTGAATGAAAAAGTCAATAGAAGTCAATATAAAGAGACATAATTGTCAGAAGATGTAACAGGCACCTCTTGCAAGGATATCGCACGGCAGTGGTTGTTTCATGTACATGAAACAACGTGTTCTATGTAGGTGAAACAACATGTGACATATACAGGAAACAATGTGTTTCATGTACATGAAACACTCTGCAATGCCGCAGATTGCAACCTGCGATATGTACATGTCGCAATCTCAAGGCATACACGTAACCCGAACCGGAGTAAAACAGTGACAAGCCACCGAAAGGTGTTATTGTAAGGGCACACGCTGATCTTTTGTCGTGACAAGGATAAGCATATTGGGGCGATGCTGTAACCGAGCCGCCCCAATATGCTATAGAGAGTTTGCTGCTCTCGCAGTCCTTATTTATTTTTTACGATTACTTTCTTCACTGTGCCGTCGCTCATTCTGATGATGTTGATGCCTTTCTGCGGTGATGTGATGCGCGTGCCGTCTATGGTGTAGCACTCCACCTCGGTAGCAGAAGCGGATGTGGATACAGCCTTTATGCCCGTCTCGATGTTGTAAAAGGCGTTCCACTGCGGAGTTGTCTTGTAGGTATTGATACTCTCTTCCGGAACATAAAGCGTGCATTCGCGCTTGTTGATGTTGACAAATACTCTTTCCCCACATATAGGGGGAGTTGCGGCCATGCTCACCAATCTTTTTAGGCTGCTGCAACCAAAGAAAGCACTGTTTCCTAAGCTCGTAATTGAACTCGTATTGTAAAGGATTCCAAACTGCTGCAATTAGAGAAAGTTTTGTCCTTTATACTCGTAACGGAATTGGGGATGATAACGGAGGC
>DJPH01000022.1:31663-31848 GCA_002439755.1 Prevotellaceae bacterium UBA6417
CCGCTTCCTATGCTTATAACAGAGTTAGGGATGGTAATGGATGTCAGACTGCTGCAAATAGAGAACACATCGTCATTTATGCTCGTAACAGAATTCGGGATAGAAACGGAGATAAGGTTATTACAACGAAAGAAAGCGCGTTCTCCTATACTCGTAACGGAGTTGGGGATGATAACGGAGGCAAG
>DJPH01000022.1:31891-32020 GCA_002439755.1 Prevotellaceae bacterium UBA6417
TAACGGAGGCAAGGCTGCTGCAATTCTCGAAAGCACGGCTTGCTATGTTTGTAACAGAGTTGGGTATAGTAACGGAGGTTAGACTGCTGCAATCCATGAAAGCACTTTCTCCTATGCTCGTAACGGAAT
>DJPH01000058.1 GCA_002439755.1 Prevotellaceae bacterium UBA6417
ATGTAGGTGACGCTCTTTCCTTCGTGGACAAGTGTAACGCTGGAATACTTCTTAGCCGAATCAAATGCGTTGAAGTTGCGCACTTCATCCTTATTCATTCCCTTATCCGCCTCGGCATCGATGAGAAATGCCATCAGTGCTCTATCGGTACTGTTGCCACCAATAATTTGGCCATTACTAGCAACAGCACTATTATTCACGCCAATACCCGTTACCACGTCGGCAGCAAGAGCCGGAGTCATTTTGGACAAAGCGTCAAACACACGAACATTGCCGGTTGCCATTTCCACAACGGAAAGTCGGCCTTCGGTGATAGTTCCGGTCTTATCACTAAAGAGGATGCTCAGGCTTCCAGCTGTTTCGAGTCCGTTAATCTTACGAACAAGAACATTGTCTTTCGCCATGCGCAGACTTTGGAAAGACAAGAGCAGCGATGTCAACATGGGAAGTCCTTCCGGAACCGCGCAAACAATAATCGTTACTGCAACGGTAATTGCATTCATTACAAGGCGAATCCATTCGAACACGCCATCGGGCAAGCTCCCGGTAAGGAGCGTTTTTGTCATAATCCCAACGACAATTGCAATAGCGCCAATATAGCCAAATGTTGATATTTGTTTCGCTAGCTTCCCGAGTTTGACTTGAAGTGGCGTTTCTCGAGTGTCTTCCTGAACCTCCAAAGCAAGTTCGCCAAACAATGTCTTGTCGCCCACGACTTTGATTTCCATGTAAGCTTCGCCGCCACAGACGACCGTACCACGATAGGCGTAATACTTGTTTAACAGATCCTTGATATCATAGTCAGCATCTGCAGGAAGAGTGATTTTGTCAGCTTCCTCAGTCTCGCCGTTTAAAGCAGCCTGATCTACTTTTACAGCACCTTCTATTACGATGCCGTCTGCCGGAATCTTGTCACCAGCTTGCAGATACACAATGTCTCCAACAACAACTTCGCTGACATGGATTTCTTGCAGTTTGCCATCGCGAAGAACTTTGGCCATCTCTTTGGCCTCTTCCTCTTCTTTAAGCGCCGAAGCCTTCCCTTCCTGCTTGTTTTCGCTGATTGATGCCACACCATTAGCAATTAAGATTGCCACCAAAATGCCGACGGGTTCGAACCATTCAGACTGTCCCAAGAAGAAAAGTACAACTTGCACGACAAGCGCAACAAGGAGAATCATGATCATAGGATCCTTGAATCCTTCAAGAATCTTCTTCCATAGAGGTTCGGGTGGGATTTGTGTCAAAGTATTTGCACCGTACTCTTGCCGGCTTTCTTCGACTTGTTTTGCAGTCAAGCCAGGATGTTTCATTTTCTGTTGTCCTTTCTGTTTTTAGTGTTATGAATCCCATTTAGCTGTTGATAAGAAAGCCAGTAATGATCTCGGACAAAGCAATTTGGCTTGTTAAACGATATAGGACACACATCAAGACCCCAACAATTATCCAAAAAGCTATAACGAAAAGGGCAGATTTGACAATGGCTTGCTTAGACAATTGCATTGCATCCTCATCTCCTTTCTCAAATAGTTTTGTTTTGGTTGAAATTTAAGCTCGTCTATCGAATACTTTTATACGCCGCACATTTTGCTCATTAATTCCTTCGGGTAAATATTCAGAGCCCTCAGCATATTTCGAGTTGAGTTATTGGTGTCGAAGAACAGCAGAAGCGACAAATAGGTATTCCAAGACATTGCGCGTTGACCGGTTTCTATTGCGTAGTAAGTTTGACGAGATATTCCAACCAAATTTGAGATTTCCTCTTGCGTAATGCCTGCTTTTGCACGGAGAGATGCAAGGTTTTCGGTCAGCATCTCGATGCAAATGTTCTTATAGCTACGATCAATCTTCCATTTTTCTTCGATCATTACTAGCCTCATTCCATCTCTGAATTATTTCGTGAAGTATCTAACTTCATGACAAAAGCCGCCGGATGCCTGCTGTGCAAGCATCCGGCGGCTTTTTGACGGTTTTCTTGACGGCTATAATGTGAGCCGCTGCATGTTGGTTTTCTTGGTGTCCATTGAAGAATGAACGTATCTGTTCAGGGTGATGTTTACGCTGGAGTGGCCCAAAAGCTCACTGAGGGTCTTAACATCAAATCCCAGTTCAATGCAGCGAGTTGCAAAAGTGTGCCGCAACGCATGATAATTTACATCGGTCAAGCCGCATTCTTTAGTGTACTTCTTGAATGTGTACTGCAATGAACGCGGCTCGATATATCTGTCGCTGCACCCGGTCAGTATATATGCTTTTGGACTGTGTTTCAGCGTCGCAGCGAATTCAAGGACAAAACCAGGCAGCGGAATATCCCGAATGGCTTTTTTACTTTTTGGCTCAGTTATAACAATCTTCGTTTTCTTACAGGCCCCTGCATCTGTGGCTTGAATGCGCTGCAAAGTTTCCCGAATGGACAAAATCCCTTCCGAGAAATCTATGCTCTCCCATTTTAAAGCGCAGACTTCTCCGATACGGATCCCAGTATACATGCAGAGCAGCACACCGAATTTGGTCAGATTCATATCCCGCATAAGGATATCACAGAGCCTGTGTTGCTCGTCGACACTCAGGACGCGCATATCAAGCTGCGTTTTTTTAACAGTCAACCGGTCGAGATAGCAATTAACTGAGTACCCAGAACAATTTGCATAGTCAATCGACCCCTTGATAAGAGTTAAAATATCCGAAACGGTCTTCGGAGCCAAACCACCTTTTTTGTCGATACGCCCCTTGTTCAAAAGAAAAGAGGTGTGTTTTTCGACTGTCTGGGTAGTCAGCTTGTCCGTCGGCAGCTCTCCTAAGTAAGGTAGAATGTGGGCATTTGCAAGATGGACATATCGGGAATAAGTCGACTCTTTTATATGGACACGGGACATGGCGATCCAGTTGCGAAGAATATCCCCGTACTTTATATGGCTGGGAGAGCAGTCGATGTTTTGC
>DJPH01000012.1:0-39760 GCA_002439755.1 Prevotellaceae bacterium UBA6417
CCTATTGACTGGAAAAGGGCCGCTGAGGGGCAAAGTATACTTTGCAGATTCCTACGCCTCATGGCAAAAAGGGGCTATTGAGAATGCCAACAAACTCATCAGAAAGTATATTCCTAAAAAAGCCAACTTTGACGACTTCTCTGATAGAATAATCATGCATATACAGAAAAAACTTAATCGCAGACCAAGGGAAAAACTTTACTTTGATTCTCCAAAACATAGATTCTTCATCCACTTTCCTTAATTTTGCACTTGTTGTTGGACTCTACAATTGGCAGTTTCTAAATCTAGTGCTACAAAGTTGGTCATAATTAGGTTAAGTTAGATACTACTTTTGGAAAGTTTCATAACGCTTCTTAATCTGTTTACAAATTTGCGTGTTTCACTTTCCTTTGATGTTATATTTGTAGTAATATATTTTTGTCTGACAACCATAGAAGCATTAAGTCTATTATCAACTTCTGTTGTTATACAAGACGCAACAAGTATTGTTACAGCATCAGGGTACTCTGCCAAAGTGTTTTCAAAGGACTTAAACATAGCCCCTAATCTCTCTAGTGCACCAGCAGGGTCTAAGCCAGCCTTAATTTCAATTACTCCTACTATATCACCTTCACTATTAAACATTGTTACATCTGGTTCAGAAGAAAAATAAACAGAATAGCCATTTATTAAGTTTACAGTCTTTATAAGGTCTATATTCTCAACTAGATTTTCGCTATCTTCTATTTCTATAATTTCATTATCTTTATTGATGAAAGACGAAATCTCATTATGGCTTAAAAGTCCATTTACAATAATTCTTCTGATAACTCGTTCGCCTTCTGCTCCAATCTGATTCCTCCAAGAGCCATCTATATTAGTACCAGCAGTAGCAAACATCATTCCTTCTATTTCACGTTCATTTATTTTTACTGCTAGTTGAACCACTAAAGAAATTACTTCATTGATGGCTTTCGTTAATTTTGTAACTGTTTCTGCATTAAATCTGTTACTGTCTATCCCATCATTTTCGATTGTGTCAATATTGGAAACGTGAGAAAGTGCTTTGAGTCCCTTTTGCGGTATCATAGCAACAGATCTGTAGTATTTCAAGAATGAAGGGTTTAGTTTCAAGATTTTAGGATGAACAAAAATCAACATAGGTGAAATGCCATTCTTCTGTATAATATTCCAAGCGTCTTCACTTATATTCCATTTTTCCTTATCCCAAGTCAACTTATCGCCTTCAATCCTTGCAAGTTTCCTTACAGATACAAACAGCTTAAAATACCCATTTGATTTCAACCTATTGTAAAAAAAAGGTTGATTTTAATAGGTATTGTTCTTTTGTTATGGATTCAGGTACTTTAGGCATTGTGTTACATTTTAATCGTTAAACCATTGTTCCATAATGGATTTAGCTACAGCTTCCGCCAATACAGGGGGGACTGCATTTCCTACTTGCCCAAACTGTGTCATATTAACCTTTCTCTTAGAACTGTAAGAGTCAAGTCTAACCCCTTTTATTTCCCAGTCAATAGGGAATGTTTGTAAACAAGCCAACTCTCTCACAGTTAACATTCTATCTTCATACGGATGTATAAAATCTCTATACCCACTTCTTGTTACAGTGAAAGAGGGCTTGTTAGGGTCTAATCTTCTGTATGTAGAGCCATATATCTTTTCTACATCCGCCAACTTTCCACCAATAGGCACTTTGCGAATCTTCTCAAGTGTTGATGGCGAATGTGCCGTAACTTGGTGATTCTTTATATTTTTAGTATCCATATTTTTCTATTCTATCTTTTATACAACTAGAAACTCTTAATGCTACTTCCGAAGGTCTTTCTGGTTCTGGAAGATTTCCTATAGCATCCCATACAGTACGATAAGGTTCTTTTTGTGGTTTAGGGTACTGGTATTCTTTTCCAATCCTATTTCCCACTAATATTAACCTTTCTCTATATTGAGGTGCGCCATAGTTTACTGCATCCAAAACCTTTGGTGGTGCAATATTATATTTGTACTCTTTCCCATTATAGTATATTGGTTTTTGTAGTTCTTCGATAAGAAGATTTAAGGCACGACCCTTATCCCAGTTGGTAAGTCCTTTTACATTTTCCAGAACAAAGCCAACTGGTAGAGTTTCACGAACAACTCTAACAAATTCAAACAGAAGTTTACCACGTTCGTCTTCTAAGCCTTTACGCAAACCAGCAAGGCTAAAACTTTGACAAGGTGGTCCACCTATTACCAAAGCAGCCTCTCCTACTTTAAGGTTGGCAGTACTCAAAATCTCGTCACCAGTAACATCTGTAATGCTTTTGTTTATTATGGGCAGTGAAGGCTTGTTAGCTCGTAAGGTTTCACAACAAGCAGAGTCAACTTCTATAGCTACAGCAACCTTAAAACCAGCTTTTTCAAAGCCAATATCTAGTCCTCCAGCTCCAGAAAATAGACTGATTACTTTATTTTGTATTTCTTTCATTTCTATGTGGGTATTATATCTGGCAAAGGTACGAATAATCTGTGGATATATAATTTTCAAGTTTCGTCATAGCTATACAGGTTTAAATTCTTCCAAACAGCTTTTTCAAATCCATCGAAAGGAAATCTTCCGCACCAATGCCTCCATCTCCCACAATAAATGCGGCTTGCGGCTTGAACATCTGTCGAAACTTGTCCAATCCTTCTGTCCGCTTCTCTGCATTGCTCTTTACTTCGATTGCCACCACAGAGCCATTCTTTCGCAGGACAAAATCGACCTCCGCATCTTTCTCACGCCAATAGAACACTTCGAAACGATGGACGAATGCTTGGCTTACCAAGTAGGCTCCGATGCCGGATTCAAATGTCCTGCCCCACGACTTGCGGTCGAGTATGGACTGTTCGAATGACAATGGACTGTAAACCATCTTCAAGGCATTGTTATATACCTGCAGCTTGGGAATGCTCGCCCTGCGCCTTGCCATGTCCATGCTGAACTTTTGCAAGCCACACAGTAGCCCGCTTTCGTCTAACAGGTTAATATAGCCTGTTAATGTCACAGTGTTGCCTGCATCTTGAAGCGAGCCAAGCATTTTGTTCATTGAAAGCAATTCGCCCGAATAGGCGGCACCCAGCTCAAAAGTTTGACGGAGAAGGGCAGGCTTGCTAATCGGGGTGTCCATCAGAATGTCTTTGTTGATAGTCGCCTCAATGATGGCAGACTGGATATATTGGCTGAAACGGTCGTCATCGTCAATCAAGGATGCCGCACCGGGATAGCCTCCATAGAAGAGGTATTGGTCGAGCGAAAAGCCGAAACAGTCTCTCATCTCGGGATAGCTCCAATGGCTCATCCGTATCTCCTCGAACCTGCCTGCCAACGACTCCGACAACCCCTTTTCCAACAGAACGCGGCTGCTGCCTAACAACAGCACTTTGATGTCTCGGTCATGGAACGTATCGTCGTCCCATTCCTTTTTCACAACTTCACTCCAATTAGAAATCTTCTGAATCTCGTCAATCACCAGAATCATGCTTTCCCAGCCCTTGCTCTCTTTCAAGCTACGCACGGCAGCCCAACTGTCGGAAATCCACGCACTGTTCGTGGTTGGCACATTGTCGGCTGAGAACAGTTGATAAGGTGCATCCAGATCTTTCAGCACCTGCTTTACTACTGTAGATTTTCCAATCTGACGGGCACCCATCACGACTTGAATGAACTTTCTTGGCTCTTCAATTCGCTTCTTAATCAATTGATATTCTGCTCTTTTATACATTCGTGTATATTTTACTCAGTGCATTGAGTATTTTTACTCATCGCAAAGATAAGAAATACATTTGATTAATATCCTTCTGTTTACAATGAAAAATCGTATGGATGTAACATACAAACGTTTTGCAACATACTTGTGGAAATTCCCTATCATTCATGACCACTGCATGCAAGCGGAACGTGACAGACGAACGCTTGTCACCTCACTTACCGCACCACTTCCAAGCATCGGCATTCACCTCCCGATTGCTCGAAAGGTGATTGAAGTTAGGAAATGTTGCTTATATCCTTGTTTATGTCATTCTTCACCATTATCACTTGAATCCTCTCTAAATTCAAATACTAATTCAGAAGCCGGTATGCTACACTCTTTAAACAAACCAGTTAGTATGCCAATTTTTGTAGCTGTACTATTGTCTGTCCACACATATATATTTGGTGCTAATTCTCTTCTCCACGTCTCCGGCTTAGTATGGAATCCACTCTTTTCATTAGCACATAGCCATTCAACCGTAGAACGTTTTTCTAATAGGATATGGCTACAAACCTGTATAAGCATTTCCTTCCATGTATTGACTGTATAGCGTACATCATGAAGAATAAATGCCTGTAGCTTCTTTCCTGTAAACTCGAAATCTTCATCATCCAAAGACGCTGACTCTACCTCTTGTTTCGTTACTTCAAAACTTGTTGTCGGCATTGGCCATAGCATCATGAATACTTGCAGCAAATTCTGTTGACGTTCCTTTAGTTCCACCTCTGTCCATTGACTACAAGTTTTCACATAGTTATTCAACCGAAAAGCACTATCCTTGAAGCCTTTCTCCATGTCTCTCTTTTCTAAAAACGACAAATTGCTATACTGAGAATTATAACCGGTAAGCGTAAGGTTTGCCATCGTATGCAAATACTGCTGATGGATACGTTCCCAATCTGCTCCTAATGCCTTCTTCCACTTGTCTGATAAAGTCTGAGGCATGATGTGCTCAATGGTGATGTTTTTTTCTGTCAATTCCTTCACAATGTCATGACGTTCATTGTTATCACGGTTCTCCATTCGTTCAAGTATGAACATACGTTGATTTGTAGGCATCTTATAAACCTGACGTGACTGAAAGTCACCTTTTACATCTTCGTCTGACGGAAAAGCTGCAGACTGTCTCTTCTTCAAGAGTACATAAACAAGCACATCAACGTATAAAGGAGCATCACCACTGTCTTTCTTGTTTATATGTTTCAATACGTCACGGTGCAAAGTTGAAAATACCTTATTCAAAGCATTTGATGGCAGATTGCAGATAATTCTTCGTGCCCAATAAGCCTCTATCACATCTATCACTTGATAAATTTCATTTTCGGGCATGCCAACTTTTGCAGCATAATCAAAGAAAGCCATAAAGAACGGGTAGGCTACTGTAGAGTCTAAGGTTCGCAACTGATTCAATTTACGGTTTATCTTTTCAGTCCCGATTTGTACATCATCTATCTGATTGTAGATTTTCGCATAATGATACATATCATCAAGCAAAGATGCTCTGTCTATTCCAACTTTCTCTGCATACTCTTTAAAGATAAAGTATATCTTGTCAATTCGGCCAATCTTTCCTTGCTTCATTGTGAGATAATCACGGACAAAAGACGATGGCTCGTACTTTGTAAACTCCTCAATTGGATTCCAGAAACGAGAATACAAGTCATCCTGTTCTGTCGGTTCCAATGACATCAACAGGTAGTTGCGAATTTTGTCTGCCTCACTAAGATCCAGCCCCGTAGAGTTCAGACTCTCGAAAATCAACTGAGGGTCATCATCCTCATCCAGCCTTATATTGATTACCTCCAGTTTCTTGATGGTCTCAAAAATCTCATCAACAGTTAGTCCGCAATGGACTATTTTGTCAAAGAAATACTCATAGTTGCGGGTTACATTCGACTCCTTTACATACTGCTCTTTTGTCTTATACAGCAAGGCATCAAAAGCCTGCATATCCTTCTTTATTGGCTTCAGCTTAACTTTTCGTTCATCTTCCTGGTATTCGTCCACAAGATAACGCTTGAAAATTTTCTCAACAAGCTTTCCATCCGTAGCTTCTATCAATCTTTCCTTCTTGGCGTTGACCATGGCAATGAGCAGCAATGAAACCGTTGTGATTCGTTGTTGCCCGTCTATGATGTAACGGTCTTCGGTTCCCGCATGAATACATGACACGATGCTGCCAAAGAAATGACTCCTGCGATCACTTTTGTGCAGCTTCATCAAGTCTTGAAACAACTGCTCACAATTATCTTCTTTCCAGTCGTAGTTACGCTGATATAGTGGTATGATGAACCGTTTGTCGGAACCATCAAAAAATTTTATAAGTGGTTGAGCGTCTCCTTTCATCGTCAGAAAACAGATTTGATATAATTGATTAGTTCTGTATTATTGCAACTTGGAGTCTCAAGAGATCTTCCACCTTTGAAGCCATGCTTGCACAAGTTCTGCTCAGAAAGCATTCTGCCATCATATTCTCCAAGGAGCTTAAGTTTGTAGGTTATATCATTTGGCGGAGTTTCCACCCAAAATGATTGGTCTTCACGTTTGCTGTTTTCCTCAACGACTTTCAGCTTGAAACGGACACATCGTTCGTCTGACATGAAAAGATACACAACATCATCAATAGAAAAATGGGCTCTTCCCATTCTCCAACTGATAAATCCAAGACTATGGATAGCGTCGGCATGTCTGCACCTTTTTTTATTGGCAAAAGCTAACCATGTACGATTGCTTGACATTATATTATCTATTATAGATTTCATTACTTTTCATACCCCTCATAATAATAGCTTTGCTCTATTCCCTTGAATCTGACTTCACGATTCTCCGTATCTGAAGTGAGGTTCTGCGAGAGCAGATAACGCAGTTCAAGGTCGTTGATGGGTGAACGTTCCATGGCCGAGAGGTATTGGTCTTTGTCCACATACTGCCAGTTAACCACCTTGCCGAGAGAACGTTTCAGTATCATGTCGAGCCAGATGCGGGTAGAACGGCCATTGCCCTCCATGAAAGGATGACACACGTTCATCTCGACATATTTCCCGATGATATGCTCAAAAGTATCTTCGGGCATTTTCTCCACGGCAGCGAGGGCTGCTTCAAGATAAAGAGAATTGGCAAAGCGGAATCCACCCTTGGCTATATTTTTGTCACGAATAACGCCGGCAAACTGGTACAACCCTTCAAACAGATAATGGTGTATCTGCTGAAGACCTGCCGTCGTGCCAACAGGTATATTGTCTATATCGCCCGACTCGTAGAGGCGGTGTGCGTTATCTAACGACTTTTCATCAATCTCTTTTGTTGTCATGATCAATTGAATTGGATTTGTACTACTCGTTTGCCGAAATATTAAGAAAATTCTCGGCCTCTTTCTCTATATAGTTATTTTAAGAGTTTTCTGTCACCTGTATCTTCAAGGATTCTCATTTGTTGGATAGCAATCTGATTGAGTTTTATCAGTCGCTCTGACTGCGACATACCATCATTGATGAATACAGCGTTGAGGTTCTCCATGTTCGAGAGGCAGATAAGCTCGTTGATGCTGGCATAATCACGAATGTTGCCTTTCTTGTCGGGATTCTGCTCACGCCATTGCCTTGCCGTCATGCCAAACATTGCCATGTTAAGAACATCCGCTTCGTCGGCATATTTCATAGCGGCTTGTTCACGAGTCACCTCTGACGGAACAAGGTTCGCTTTGATTGCATCGGTGTGAATACGATAGTTTATCTTGGATAACTCACGTTTGGCAGACCATGCCAATTGTTTTTGTTCGTCAGCTTTAAGACGTTGATACTCTTTTACCAACAGAAGTTGAAAACGAGGACTTATCCACATTCCGAAATGATAGGCGATATCACGATGGGCATATGTTCCACCATATCGACCAGCTTTTGCCATAATTCCGATTGCGCCTGTTCTTTGAATCCAAGCTTTGACCGAAAGTACGAAGTTATTACTACCTGCTGCATTTTTAATTGTATCGAATTCGGTACAATTAAAATTCGGGTTATATAACATTTCCCATTCACCAAGATATTCTATAGTGCTTTTAAGGCTCATCCATCTGAATATAATGTGCTCCTGCATTTGGCTATGTGCCATATCGGTCAAGGATATATAATCCTCGTTTTGCACATTAACAACTGATATTTCGGTATTTTCAACTTTTATCTTAACCATAATCCTTAGTTTTTAGTTAGTGTAAATCTGCGGTTGCATGTACTTTCCACAAGGTACATTGAACAAGCCTTTGTCACGCTCTGTTTTGTAACATGTAATCAAGTCACTATTGATGTCATTAATTACAGCACGTTTGATATTTGAATGCTTTTGCAGCATATAGAACAACATAGCACCTCCACCAACGAACGGTTCTATGTATGTTGCATTATCCCAATTATCAAAATCAGCTGGGAGTTTTTTCTCCAGTTGTTCAATGAGTTGCCCTTTTCCACCAACCCATTTGATGAATGGCTTTGCTTTTGTATTCATTACATTAATCACTTTTAAACCAATATCTTTCAATCATCAGCATTGATACCCTTTGATTTATTGATAAGCTGACGAACATCAACATCCAATAGAACTGCAACCATGGTCAATGTTACTAAATCTGGTTGTAAGTTATTGGTACACCATTTTGAGATAGTTGCAGAATCTTTTCCTAACTGTTCGTACAACCATTTACTTGTCCGTTTCTTCTCTACTAACACGACTTTTGTCGGTTTATTTCTTTATCGTTTATCTTTTTATTACACTCAACACAAAGATAATGGAATATCTTTAAAACTCAGATTATTCTTGTTGACTTTTTATTATTGGCTTGTCCATTTTGTGTTGAATATCATCACATGCAATCCGAGGGCTCGCCACATACAAGGTGGAAGCCTCCCGGATAGTATGTTAGAGCTTCCCGGATACAAGGTGGCGACCTCTTATATTGTATCTGAGAGGCTTCGATATTGTATGTCGTGCTTTCGTGTGTTTGGCTTAGGGGGCTCCGAAGCCAAGTATCGGGAGTTTCAAAGTAAGGTGTGGGTGGAGCGCCTGCTTAGGCTTGCGGGTTGTTTTGCCGCTCCCATTCTTCAAGGGCCTGATGCCAGTCGGTGGTGTCGGCGTTGGCCGCGGCTTCGGCCTGCCGGAGCGCTTCGTCGTTTTGGCGATCGCGCTGGCGTTTGGCTTTCATGTCGGCTATTGTGGCATCGTCGAGAACGAAGATGGCATGGCGGCGGATGGCTTCATGGAGGTCACGGGAACCGAAAGCTTGCCCGGGCTGGTTGAAGTCGGCAATGTTGAATTCGTATTTTACGCGCAATGTGTGGCGTATTTGTTTTTGTTTCAGTCGGTTGGCTGCGTTTTTGAGTTCGAGCAGACGGGCTATTTCCTTGATTTCGTTTTCCGAGAATTTGTTTCTTCCCATGTCAGTTGGCTATTGAATCGGGATTGGAGAGGATGTTTTCCAATTCGTCGGCCGAGAGTGCCAGATGGAAACGTCCGTTGAAGGCTACCGAGATGCCTCCCGTCTCTTCTGAAACGACAACGGCGAGTGCGTCGGTTTTTTGTGAGATTCCCAATGCCGCCCTGTGGCGCAATCCGAGCGATTTGGGGATGTCGTTGCTGTGTGAGACGGGCAGTATGCATCCTGCGGCGGCTATGCGCTGTCCGCGTATAATCATGGCTCCGTCGTGAAGGGGGCTGTTTTTGAAAAAGATGTTTTCAATGAGTCGCTGCGTGATGTTGGCGTTGATCTGGTCGCCCGAGTTGATGTATTCGCTCAGTCCCACGTTGCGTTCGATGATGATGAGCGCGCCCACTTTGCCTTTGCTCATGTTCATGCAGGCCAATACGATGGGCATGATGCCTTCGTGGCGGTTGTCGGCCTGCTTGTTGCGGAAGAAGCGCAGAAGGAACGAACCGTTGTGGTGCATGCCGATGGTGGAGAAGAACCGCCGTATTTCTTCCTGAAACAATATGACCAAGGCCAAGGCACCCATGCTGACCATTTTGTCGAGTATGGTGCCGAGCAGACGCATGTGGAAGAATTGCGTGACGATTATCCACACGATGATGAATATGATGATGCCGGAAAAGATGTTGGCCGCACTCGAACGCTTCATGAGGCGGTAGATGTAGTAGAGCAGCAGGGCTACCAGAAGAATGTCGATGGCATCTATGAATCCGAACTTGATCACGTGGGCAGGGGTTTTAGGCGTTGTTGTTCATGGCGTTAAATATGGCCACGGCTTCTGCGCAGGCACGCACGTCGTGTACGCGCAGAATGTTGGCACCTTTGACGAGTGCCAGGGTGTTGACTACGGTTGTTCCGTTGAGTGCTTCATCGGCCGTTGTTCCAAGAAGTTTGTAAATCATGGATTTTCGCGAAATGCCTACGAGCAGCGGCATTTCGAAGCAGCGGAATTCCTGAAGGTTGGCCAATAGCCGGTAGTTGTGTTCAAGGGTTTTTGCAAATCCGAATCCGGGGTCTAATATGATGTCGCACACACCGAGGTCGTGCAGCCGTTTGACGCGTTCGGAAAAGTAGTAGAACATTTCGCCGATCAGGTCGTCGTAGACGGGTGCCTGCTGCATGGTCTGCGGTGTGCCTTTCATGTGCATCAGGATGTAGGGAACATGCAGAGAGGCAACTGTCGTGAACATTTCCGGGTCGAGCTGTCCGCCCGAAATGTCGTTGATGATGTCTACACCGTATTCTTCGACACACATGCGCGCCACATCGGCTCTGAAAGTGTCGACCGAGACGGTTGCCTGGGGTGCGCAACTGTTGATAATGGCCAGGCCATGGCGCAGGCGTTGCATTTCTTCGGCCGTCGTCACGTTGGCGGCTCCGGGACGCGACGAATAGGCTCCTACATCAATCATCGTCGCTCCTTCGTCAAGAATCTCGCCGATGCGCCGCCGCAGGCTTTCTTCGCTTTGCTTGCGGCTGGGGGCATAGAAAGAGTCGGGCGTGAGGTTGACAATGCCCATCACTTGCGGTTTGGCAAGCGACAGAAGTTGTCCTTTGATGTTGATTGTGAGATGGGACATTGGCGGCTGCTTTAGTTCCACGAGGGCACTTTGGAGCCGTTGCGATAGAAAGCCACCAATTCCACATCGAATATCAGAGTGGAGTAGGCCGGTATGCTTTCGTTGTCGTTTGAGTCTTTGTAGCCAAGAGGATAGGGGATGTATATTCTCCATCGGTCGCCCACGTGCATCCGCATGAGTGCCGTTGCAAGTCCGCGCACGTATGATGTGGCCTTGCGCGTGCTCGGTGTGGCTATCGTGGGATCGAAGATGTCTTCATAGATGGACGACTGCCCGCTGTAGGCAAACACATATCCCGTGGCATGGCTTGCCGTCGGAATGAGCCTGCCCTGGTAGAAGATGCGGCAGGAGTCGCTGCCCATCGGGCTTTCCTGACCGTTTCCACGTTTTAGGATTCTTATGTAGATAGAATCCGTCGAAGCATTCTCAATGGTTTCGTCCAGCGAATAGCTCAGATAGGTGCGCCACTGGCAATTGGCTTCCCACTCGCTGCCATAGGTGGCACGTGCCTTGCTGATGGTGTCGAGGGCACAGGCACGGATGTTGGCGAAGTAAGCATCGTTGCGGTTTTTCCAGTCTGAAAATTCGGATTCGTCGTCCTTGTCGTCGCTGCAGGCTGTGACTGACATCAGCACGGCCGGCAGCAGAAACAATAAGAACAGTAGCTTGTTGATGCGCATGTCGAATGTTAAACTAACTTTTTGAGCAAAGAGGTGATGCTTACACTATCTTCGATGATGCCGCACAGCTCACTGATTTTTACGCGCTTCTGTTCCATCGTGTCGCGGTAGCGCAGGGTGACGGTGTCGTCCTTCAAGGTGTCGTAGTCCACAGTGACGCAGTAGGGCGTTCCAATGGCATCCTGACGACGATAACGCTTGCCGATGGAATCTTTTTCGTCATAATGGGTGTTGAAATGGAAGCGCAGGTCGTTGACTATTTCGCGCGCTTTTTCGGGCAGCCCCTCTTTGCGCACCAGAGGCATTACGGCGAGTTTTACCGGTGCCAGCTGCGGAGGGAATATCAGTACTACGCGACTTTCACCGTTGGGCAGCTGCTCTTCGTGATAGGAATGGCAAAGCACACTGAGTGTCATGCGGTCAACACCGATACTCGTTTCAATATCATAGGGAGTGTAGCTTTCGTTGGTTTCGGGATCGAAATATTTGATTTGGCGACCCGAGAATTTTTCATGCTGACTCAGGTCAAAGTCGGTACGGCTGTGAATGCCTTCTACTTCCTTGAATCCGAATGGCATCTTAAACTCGATGTCTGTGGCAGCATTGGCATAGTGAGCCAGCTTTTCGTGGTCGTGGAAGCGGTAGTTCTCAGCACCGAAGCCCAGTGCCTGGTGCCAGGCCATGCGCAGCTCTTTCCATTTGCGGAACCATTCCATTTCAGTGCCCGGCTTTACGAAGAATTGCATTTCCATCTGTTCAAATTCGCGCATGCGGAAAATGAACTGACGGGCTACGATTTCATTGCGGAATGCCTTGCCTATCTGTGCAATGCCGAAAGGCAGTTTCATGCGTCCCGTTTTCTGAACGTTCAGATAGTTCACAAAAATGCCTTGAGCCGTTTCGGGGCGCAGGTATATCTTGTCGGTGCCGTCGCCCGTGTTGTTCAACTGTGTACTGAACATTAGGTTGAACTGGCGCACGTCTGTCCAGTTTTTTGTGCCACTGATAGGGTCAATAATGCCTTCGTCAAGGATAATCTGTTTCAGCTCTTCCAAGTCGGGTCCCTGCATAGCGCGTGTGTAGCGTTCGTGCAAGGCGTTGCGCTTTTCCAGGTGTTCAATCACGCGCGGATTGGTTTCGCGAAACTTGGCTTCGTCAAAGGCTTCACCGAAACGCTTGCGCGCTTTTGCCACCTCTTTTTCTATCTTTTCGTCATACTTAGCGATTTGATCTTCAATGAGGTTGTCGGCACGATAGCGTTTTTTAGAGTCACGATTGTCTATAAGGGGGTCGTTGAAAGCGTCGACATGGCCGCTGGCTTTCCATATAGTGGGGTGCATAAAGATGCAGCTGTCTATGCCCACGATGTTTTCGTGAAGCAATACCATGCTTTTCCACCAATATTCCTTTATATTGTTTTTCAGCTCTACGCCGTTTTGTCCATAATCGTAAACGGCAGCCAAACCACCGTAGATATCACTTGAAGGAAACACGAACCCATATTCTTTGCAATGGGATACGATTTTTTTGAATACGTCTTCTTGATCCATTTTCTTTTTCTGTTTTGTTCTGAATATGCAAAGTTAGTGTATTTTCGGCAGATGCACCGGTGAAACGCCTAAAACTTTCTCCCGTCCAACTGTCAGAGAGCCTGTTTATTTGAAGTCTTCTGAGGTATATTCACCCGGCAGCCGTCGGCAATTGTATTGCGATGCCATGACAAATCCGTAGGCTCCGGCCGAAAGCAGAGCCAGCAGGTCGCCGCGGCTTACTGCGTCCAATTGTATGTCTGTATCGAACACATCGCTGCTTTCACAAATGGGACCCACCACGTCGTAGGTCTCTTTGGGTGCACGGCTGCTCAGGTTCACGATTTGGTGGTGAGCCTGATAGAGGGCGGGGCGTATCAGGTCGGTAAAGCCGGCGTCTACGATGGCAAACTGTTTCGTTTTGGTCTTTTTCACCAGTATGGTGCGCGTAATGAGTGAGCCGCATTGTGCACATAGCGCTCTGCCCAGCTCGAAGTGGAGCGATTGGCCGGGGCGCAGCTTGAGATGCTTGGCAAAAGTTGCGAAATAACTTTCAAAGTCGGGCACAGGGTGCTTTTCGGGTTGTGCATAGTCTACGCCGAGACCGCCTCCCACATTGATGCTTGGCAGTGTGGGGTAGCCTTTGCTCTCGAACAGGTCCTGCAGCTCGTTTATCTTGTTGCTGAGGGCCTCGAAGCAGTCAAATTCCAATATCTGCGAACCGATATGGAAATGCAGTCCGAAAAGTTCAAGATTCGCGGCTTTCATGACTGCCTGCACTGCCTTTTCCATGTCGTCGAGTGAAATGCCGAATTTGTTCTCTTCCAAGCCCGTTGTGATGTTCTTATGAGTATGGGCGTCGATGTTCGGGTTGATTCGCAGTGCTATGCGCGCGGTTTTCTGCTGTTCGGCAGCCAATTGGTCGATGATTTCTATTTCGGGCAGACTTTCCACGTTGAAACAGAGTATGCCCCTTTCGATGCCCAGACGTATTTCCCGGTCGGTTTTGCCCACACCGGCATACACAATCTTGTTGGCAGGGATTCCCACTTCCAGACAGCGTTCAATCTCGCCGCCGCTTACACAGTCGGCACCAAAGCCGGCGTCGCGCACATGGCGCAGTATTACGGGATTGGCATTGGCCTTGACGGCAAAGTGTATCTCGGCCGCAGGAATGAGTGCTGCATAGCGTTTGGCCTCATCGATCGTGCGGTCCAAAAGGTCGGTGTCATAATAGTAGAACGGTGTTTCAAGTTGTTCAAACCGCTCTTTCAGTGCATAGATGTCCATCGTTGTTCAGGCTTGTTTCGGGGCATTAAATATACGGTCGCTCAGGGCCTGCAGAGCCTTTTTCTTGTCGGCTTCATGGATGATGAACGAAATGTTGTGGTTGCTTCCACCATACGAAATCATCCTTACGGGCACGTCTTTCAGGGCTTGCGTGATGGCCGACTCGAAACCCTTGTTGCAGGGGCGCAGATCGCCCACCACACAGACAATGCACATGTCTTTTTCAACGTCAACCATGCCATATTTTTTCAGTTCGGCAACGATATTGGCCAGATAGGCATCGTTGTCGATGCTCATAGACAGCCCTACTTCTGATGTAGTTACCACATCGATGCTTGTGTGAAACTGCTCGAATATTTCGAAGACTTTGCGCAAAAACCCTGTGGCAAGCAGCATGCGGCTCGACACGATTTTCACCACTGTGATGTTGTCCTTGGCTGCCACGGCCTTGATTTTCCCCTCTTCCGACTCGTTGTTGATAATGGTACCTTCGGCTTTGGGGTCCATGGTGTTGAGCAGTCTGACGGGCACTCCGGCAAATTTGGCCGGCTGCACGCAGGTGGGGTGCAGTATCTTGGCACCGAAGTAAGCCAGTTCGGCGGCCTCTTCAAAGTGAAGCTGGTGCACGGGTTGCGTATTTTCCACAATGCGCGGGTCATTGTTGTGCATGCCGTCAATGTCGGTCCATATCTGTATTTCTTCCGCCTTGATGGCAGCACCAATGAGCGAAGCCGTATAGTCAGAGCCGCCGCGTTGCAGGTTGTCGATTCTGTTGTCGGCGTTCAGGCAGATGAATCCCTGCGTAATGAATATTTCCGTTTCGGGATGTGCGTCGATAATCTTCGTGATGTGTTCGCTCAGGTAGCCCATGTCGGGTTCGCGGTTGGCATCGATGCGCATATAGTCGAATGCCGAAACCAGAGTCACCTTGATGCCTTTTTCTTTCAAGTAGTTGGTCATCATGTTGGTGCTCATCATTTCGCCTTTCGAGAGTATTTCCTTTTCGTCGTCGGCAGTCAGCTGTTTGCTGCTACCTATCACGAGCAATCGCGTAAAGATTTCCTCCAGAATGGCGAGTGTTTCCTTTTTGGTTTCTTCTTTGTCGTAGAGCTCGTCTACGTGTTTCTTGTATTTTGTGCGCAGGGTGTTGATAATGGCTTTTGCGCTTTCAAGATTTCCTTTCGAATAGTAGTCGGCTATTTCGACCAGCGAATTGGTTGTGCCCGACATGGCCGACAATACAACCACTTTCCGTTCGCCGTTGCAGATAAGGGCGGCTACTTCTTTCATGCGTTGCGGTGAACCCACCGAGGTTCCTCCGAATTTCAGTACTTTCATTTCTTGCTTCTGTTCTTGTCTTGGCCGGCGCCCCTTTGCGCCCGCCTGTCTATTGTTGATTATATAAAGATGTCGTTTCTTCGATGGTGCCGTCTTCGCAGTTGAACACGCGCGAAGGTATCATTTTGAGCAATTGCAGGTTGTGTGTACTCATAATGACGGCTGCACCCTTTTGCGAGATGGCATGGAGAATGTTTACGATGGCCTTGCTGTTTTCGATGTCCAGGTTGCCCGTCGGTTCGTCGGCAATGATCAGCGGAGGATTGTTGAGCATGGCACGTGCTATGGCCACCCGCTGCTGTTCGCCGCCCGAAAGTTCGTGTGGGTAGTGGTCGGCCTTGTCGCTCATGTCCACTTGCTGCAACACTTCAGCGATGCGCCTTGTGATGTCGGCTTTCTTTTTCCATCCCGTTGCCTTCAGCACAAATTCCAGATTGGCATAGACCGTGCGGTCGGGCAGCAATTGGAAATTCTGGAATATGGTGCCCAGCATGCGCCTCAGTTCCTGCAGTTTTTTGCGCTTCAATGTCTGCATGCCGAAACCCAACACTTCTGCGCGCTCTCCTTTCACGGGCAAAACGCCATAGAGCGTGCGCAGCAGGGAAGTCTTGCCCGAACCTACTTTGCCTGTCAGAAAAACGAAATCGTTCTCATTGACTTCCAGATTGATGTTCTTCAATATCCGGTGGTCGTCAATGCTGATTTCGGCGTTCTTGTAGTCTATGATCATGGCCGTCAATGTTTCAATGTTTTTTCCATCCCGGTTTGTGCCGGCTTGCCAGTTCGCTTGCCACGTCCTCGATGCGCAGTCCTTTGGCGGTCAGTAGCACTATCAGGTGGTAGAACATGTCGGAAGCCTCATACACCAGTCGTTCATCGCTGCCATTGACGGCTTCTATGACGGCCTCGAGGGCTTCTTCGCCCACTTTTTGCGCCATGCGGTTCAGGCCGTCCTTGAAAAGTGATGTGGTATACGATCCTTCGGGCATCTCGCGGTGGCGTTTTTCTATGAAGTCCTGCAGCTCCGAGAGAAACTGCAGCGGATTGCTTTCGTTCTTTTCGCCCCAGCAGGTATCGCTGCCCGTGTGACAGGTAGGGCCTTCGGGGTGAACCTTTACCAACAAGGTGTCATTGTCACAATCGTTCTTGATGTCTACAAGGTGCAGAAAATGGCCGCTTTCCTCGCCTTTTGTCCAGAGGCGTTTACGCGTTCTGCTATAGAAGGTGACTTTTTTTGTTTCCAGTGTTTTCCGATAGGCTTCTTCGTTCATGAAGCCCAGCATCAGCACGTTTTTCGTGTCGGCGTCCTGTATGATGGCAGGAACGAGCCCGTTCAGTTTATTAAAATCTATGTTCATGGTTCTACCTCATTGTAATCTTACCGGTATGCCTTCCTTGGCCAGATATTTTTTCAGGTCGGCAATTTTTATTTCGCCGTAGTGGAATACGCTTGCAGCCAGTGCCGCGTCGCTTTTTCCTTCAACGAAAGTGTCGCGAAAGTCTTCCATGCATCCTGCTCCGCCCGATGCTATGACGGGTATGGGCAGGTTGTCGGAGAGCATGGCCAGCTGCGGGTTGGCAAAGCCTTTTTTCACACCGTCGTGGTTCATGCTGGTAAAGAGTATTTCGCCGGCTCCTCTCGCGGCCGCTTCGCGCGCCCAGTCGAGCAGCAGCCGCTCCGTTTGTATGCGTCCGCCGTTCAGGTAGCAGTGCCATTGTCCGTCGGCTTCGAGCTTGGCATCGATGGCCACTACGCATACCTGTGAACCGAAGTTGGTCGCAATCTCGTCGATCAGTCCGGGATTTCTCAAAGCGGCCGAGTTGATACTCACTTTGTCGGCTCCGGCGTTCAGCATACGCTCCACGTCGGCCAGTTCGTTGATGCCGCCGCCCACGGTGAAGGGTATCGACACTTCGGCTGCCACACGCTGCACAAGTTGCGTGAAGGTCTTTCGGCCTTCGTGGCTCGCCGTAATGTCAAGATAGACCAGTTCGTCGGCGTTTTCGTCACTGTATTTCTTTCCCAGCTCCACGGGGTCGCCCGCCTGCCTCAGGTTGACAAAATTGGTGCCTTTCACCGTCTGCCCGTCCTTTACGTCAAGACAGGGAATGATGCGTTTGGCCAGACTCATGTGTTATTTGGTTTTTGATAGGAATTTCCTGGTCACTTCTTTCAACGACAGCTTGCCTTCATAGATGGCTTTGCCGAAGACCACGGCCGGTACTTTGGCCGCGTTGAGCTCTTCGATGTCGTTGATGTTGCTGATGCCGCCGCTGGCGATGAGCTTGCACCGCCTGAAGGCCTTCATGATGCTTCGGTAGAGCTCTACCGAAGAGCCTTCGAGCATTCCGTCGCGGCTGATGTCGGTGCACAGCACGTTTTTCACGCCTTTGTCGGTGATATATTCTTTCAGAAAGTCAAACAGCCCGATGGCGCTTTCTTCTTTCCAACCGTTGATGCTGATATGGCCGTCTTTCACGTCGGCACCGAGTATCAGGCGTTTGGCTCCATAGCGTGCCAGCCATTCGTCAAACAGGGCGGGCTGCGTTACGGCCACGCTGCCCACGGTGGCCCATTCGGCTCCGCTGTCGAAGACGGCCTCTATGTCGGCATTGCTTTTGATGCCGCCGCCGAAGTCTACCTTGAGTTTTGTCTGCGAAGTGATGTCCTGCAGCACTTTCAGGTTGACCACGTGCCGGGTGCGCGCTCCGTCGAGGTCAACCAGGTGAAGGCGTCTGAACCCCATGTTTTCAAAATGCCTTGCCATGGCAGTGGGGTCGTCGCTATACACTTTGACGGAGTCGTAGTCGCCTTTGGTGAGCCTTACGCACTTGCCGTCTATCAGGTCAATGGCCGGTATGGGTTCTATCATAGTAATATCAAGTTGTTTTCAAGAAGTTGTCCAGAATGGTCTCGCCGATGCTGCCGCTTTTCTCGGGATGAAACTGCGTGGCATAGAAGTTGTCCTTCTGCAGCGAGGCACTGAAGGGCGTTATGTAGTCGTTGGCCGCCACGGTGTGGCTGCACAACGGCACGTAGTAGCTGTGTATGAAATAGACGTAGGCTCCTTCATCGATGCCCTTGTAGAGCGGTCCCTTGAGATGGGTCAGCGTGTCCCAACCCATGTGGGGAATCTTGAAACGGTGGTCGTCGGTGCGGAATTTCCTGACCGGCACGTTGAATATGCCCAGACAATCGGTGTTGCCTTCTTCGCTGTGGCTGCACATGAGCTGCATGCCGATGCAGATGCCCAATACGGGCTGGCGCAGGTTGCGTATCACATTGTCGAGTCCCCGTTGCCGCAGGTATTCCATGGTTTTGGCCGCTTCGCCCTGTCCGGGAAACACCACATGGCCGGCCTCCCTGATGGCTTGGGGATCGTCGGTCACGAGGGGCTCTATGCCCAGGCGCTTGAGTGCATGCACCACCGAGTAGATGTTGCCCGCATTGTATTTGATGACGGCTACATTCATCGTGCTTTCCTTGTGTTTTAGTAGGCCCGGGCTATGATCACCCTGTGGCGGGCGGGTTTGCCGCTCACCATGTCGGTGCCGGGGTTGCTTTGGTCTACGTTGAGCGGTATGCAGCGTATGGTGGCCTGTGTCTCTTCCTTGATGCGTGCCTCGGTTTCGGGCGTGCCGTCCCACGGACACAGGAAGAAGCCGCCGTCAGCGATTCTTTTCTTGAACTCTTCGTAGTCGTGGCATTCGTAGATGTGGGCATCGCGATAGGCCACGGCCTTGCGGAAGATGTTTTGCTGCATGTCGGCGAGAAGATTTTTCACGTGGTTTTCGATTCCGTCAAGACTGACGGTTTCCTTCTCCAGTGTGTCGCGACGCATCACCTCGGCCGTGTTGTTTTCCAGGTCGCGTGCACCGATGACGATGCGCACGGGCACTCCCTTCAGCTCATAGTCGGCAAACTTGAAGCCGGGGCGTCGCTTGTCGTCGTCGTCAAACTTGACGCTGATGCCCATGCCTTTCAATGCGGCTGTAAGGGGTTCCACGCGGCGGCGTATGGCATCAAGGTCGTCGGCTGTCTTGTAGATGGGCACGATGACCGTCTGCAACGGGGCGAGCCGCGGCGGGAGCACCAGGCCGTTGTCGTCGGAATGGGCCATGATGAGTGCGCCCATCAGGCGTGTGGATACGCCGAACGAGGTGGCCCAGGCATATTGCATCTTGTTGTCCTTGTCGACAAACTGCACATCGAAGGCTTTTCCGAAGTTCTGGCCCAGGAAGTGCGACGTGCCGCTCTGCAGGGCTTTGCCGTCTTGCATCATGGCTTCGATGGTATAGGTGTCGAGCGCACCGGCAAAACGCTCGGTCTCGCTCTTGACGCCCTGCACCACGGGCACGGCCATGAAGCCTTCCACAAAGTCGGCATATACTTTCAACATCTGCTTGGCGCGGGCTTCGGCCTCTTCACGCGTGGCGTGGGCCGTGTGGCCTTCCTGCCACAGAAATTCGGAAGTGCGCAGAAACAGACGCGTGCGCATTTCCCAGCGCATCACGTTGCACCACTGGTTGCACAGTATGGGCAGGTCGCGGTAGCTGTGAATCCAGTTGCGGTAGGTGTTCCAAATGATGGTTTCCGATGTGGGACGGATGATGTATTCTTCTTCAAGGCGCGCGGCGGGATCTACGACTATCTGCTTGGATTCTTCGTCGACTTTCAGCCGGTAGTGGGTCACCACGGCGCACTCTTTGGCGAATCCCTCGACATGTTCGGCCTCTTTGCCGAAAAACGATTTCGGTATGAGCAGGGGGAAATAGGCGTTTTGCAGACCCGTCTCCTTGAACTTGTCGTCGAGTTCGCGCTGTATCTTTTCCCAAATGGAATATCCGTAGGGCTTGATGGTCATGCAGCCTCTCACGTCGGCCTGCTCGGCCAAATCGGCCTTTACCACCAGCTCATTGTACCACTTGGAATAATTTTCGCTACGTTTTGTCAGATTTTTCAGCTCTTTTGCCATATATTTTGTTGATTTTGTTGCAAAGTTACTGCAAACGCGGTGAAAGGCAAAACGAAAAGCAAGGTTTTTGGACTTTTCGCCCTTTGCCGGGCTTTTGCCGGGCTGCAAAAGGCTGGGCTGTGAATAAAAACGGAAGCCCTCGGTTTCTCGTGCCGTGGGCTTCCGTTGAATTACGGTGTATGAGGCGGCAGCCTTTCAGAATTTCACTTTGCGGCTTTGCTTGCCTTGCCGCTGTATGTAGATGCCTTTCGAGGGGCGGTCGACGGCGTTGCCCTTGAGGTCGTACCAACGGGTTTCCCGGTGTGTGCCTGTGGCGTTTGTCGGGCTGTCGATGCCCGTATAGGTGCCTTCGGTGATATTGAAGTTTTTCCAGAAAAGGGTGGAGGCATAGGCTTCGCGGCTGCCTTGGGGCACATAGAGTGTGGCCTCGTAGCTGCCCCATGTTTCGGCGTCGATGGCCGGAGGCACGGCGGTGCGCAGGGTGATGTGGCGGATGGCGGGCGAAGCCGTGAATGTGAGGTTGGCGATAGAGGTGAGCGACGACGGAAGATCTACGCTTTCGAGCCTGGGGCAATTGAAATCGCAGATGTCCAGGCGACTGGTGTTTTCACCGACGACGAGGTGGCGGAAATTGCCGGAGAAATACATGGCGTTTACGTCCGACATACCGTTGATATAGAGCGTGTCGAGCTGCTCGCAGCCGTCGAAGAGCTTGAAACCGAACATGCTGAATTCCGTCAGTTCGATGCGCACGTTGCGCAGGGAGCTGCATTGGGCGAAAGCACTGCTCAGTATGGTTTCGGTGTTTGAGGTAATGTTGGCTTCGGTGAGCGAGTTGCATCGGGCGAAAGCCTCTTCACCGATATGGTCGATGTTTTCCCAGTCAATATCCTTGAGACCGGTGCATCCGTCAAACACATTAGCACCTATGTAGATGTATTCACTGTCCGGGAAACGTATGCCGGCAAGGTTGGTCTGGCCGGCAAAGGCGTAGTCGGTGATGCGTCGGATGCCTTCTCTGAGCTCGAACACGGTATTGGGCTGCATTTCGCCCTTGTAGACGAACAGTTGGTCGGCTACGTAGACGGGACCGTCGGGCAGGTTTTTCTCCCAGGCCGTGCCCTTGAAGGAATTGTACCTGACCGATATCAATTCTTCGGGGAAAGTGATGTTTTTCAGGGCGGTGCAATTTTCAAAGGCCTGCTCACGTATAACGATGTTGTTGGGTATTCTGACGCTGACGAGGCTGCTGCAGTCCTTGAAGGCGTATTTGCCTATTTCGATCAAGCCATCGGTAAGTTCCAAGTTGGTGAGCGATGTGCAGCCTTCGAAGGCCGACTCGGTGATGCTCCATATATTGTCGCTGACGGTGACGCTTTCCAGGCTTTTGAGACCCTTGAACCACACCGGTACGTCGCAAAGGTCGAGATAGAGCCTGCGGATGGCAGAGCAGCCCTTAAAGAGATTGACATCTTCCCACTGGGGCTGGAAAATGTCGTTGAAACTGAGACTGACATCGGTGAGCGACGTGCACTGGTCGAAGGCATCGGCCGGCGCAGTGAAGTCTTCGTTGTCAATGACGAGTGTCTTGAGCGAGGTGGAGCCTTTGAACCAATTACCTATGGTAGGAGCGTAAACGGTGAGGCTTTCGAGCCGGGTGCCGGTAAAGGCGTCGTCGCCCGCTTCGGTGAGTGAGGCGGGCAGCGTGAGGGCCGTGAGCCGGCTGCAATCCATGAGGGCGCGGGGGGCTATGCTTGTTGTCCCTTCGGCGATGGACAGCGCGCCCAGGCGTGCGGCCGGGCAGAAAACGAGTCGGGTCTTTTCCTTGTTATAGAGCACTCCGTTGGGGGTTGTGTAGGCGGGGTGGTCGTCGGCCACGGTGATGGTATGCAGGGCGGTGCAGCCTTTGAACAGGTCGGCGCTGAGCTGTGTGATGCCGTTGGGCAGGGTGAGCGAGGTGAGAGCCGTGTTGTCGGCAAAGGCGGCGGCATCGATGGTCGTGACGGGCAGGCTGCGGCCGTCGTGCGTGACTTCGGAGGGAAGCGTGGCTTCACCTTTGAGCGCTTGAGCCGACTTGACGGCCAGCGCAGACTGCGCGTTGTCGAGATAACGGTAGGTGATGTCTTCGAGGGTGAATGAGGTTTCGCCGGAAGTGCTTGTCATGGCTGTCGGAAACTCTTGGGCAGCCGGTTGCAGGCTTGCAGAACCTACGGCCGGCAGGGCGGTGCAGCACATGGCGGCAATGCCCAAAGTGAGGAGTCGTGGCAGTGTTGGCATAATGGGTTTTCGTTGTTAAAGGTTGATATTGCTTTTAAATGTTTTGCAAATGTACGCAAAACAACGTGACTTTCAAAGCTAAATTGCAATAAATGCGTTTTTTAGCCGGCACAAGGAGAGGACGGAAGAGCATGCTTTGAGTTAAAATCCTAAAAAGGCGGCACCGGTATGGTGCGAAAACCGTAATTTTGCAGCCTTAACAAACTACATCAGAATTATGAAAGCAAGAATTTTAAGCATCGGCGCATTGTGCGCATTGTTGGTATTCAGCGGTTGCAGCAACATGAGCAATACTGCGAAGGGCGGACTGATTGGTGCCGGAAGCGGTGCCCTGCTCGGCGGCATCATCGGCAAAGTGGCCGGTAACACGGCAGTAGGTGCGGCCATCGGTACGGCCGTAGGCACGGGAGCCGGTGTACTGATAGGCAAGAAGATGGACAACGCCAAGAAAGCCGTGGCACAGCAAGTGCCGCAGGCACAGGTGGAAGAGGTGCAGGACAAGAACGGATTGAAGTCGGTAAAAGTGACCTTCGATTCGGGCATATTGTTTGCCACCAACAAGGCCGACCTGAGCGCATCGGCCAAGACTTCGCTGGCCAAGTTTGCCGGTGTGTTGAAAAACAATGCCGATATGGACATCAACATTTACGGTCACACCGACAACACGGGAAGTGATGCCATCAACGACCCCCTGTCGCTGCGTCGTGCCCAGTCGGTGCAGGGCTACCTTTCGACATGCGGCGTCAACGCAAGCCAGATGAAATCGGTGCTTGGCAAGGGTTCGAAAGAGCCTGTGGCATCTAACGATACCAAAGAAGGCCGCGCACAAAACCGCCGCGTTGAAGTATATCTCTATGCCAGCGAGGCCATGATAGAGGCCGCACAGAAAGAAGCAGGCGAAACATCCAATTAATAAAAATGCAAAATTGACAACGACAGGGCTTGAAACCAAAACCGCCAAGGAGGTTTCAAGCCCTGCCAATGTTTATTGCAAACAACCCCGGCAACAAAACACCACAGACAATGATTGTTTTATTCATCATACGGCACATTCTGAAATGGCTGATAAGCCTGTTTTTCGTCTCGACGCTGCTCTTTGTGCTGCTCTACAAGTGGATTCCCGTGGCTGTGACGCCATTGATGGTGATACGCTGCGTTGAACAGGTGGGACGCGGCGAAACCATCAGGCTGAAGCATCATTGGGTGTCGCGCGACAAGATATCGCGCTATCTGCCCGTTGCCGTGATGGCCTCGGAGGACCAGCGTTTTCTCAACCACCACGGATTTGACTTCAAGGAGATTGGCAACGCCGTGGAAGACCGTTTGAGCGGCCGTCGCAAGCGCGGGGGCAGCACCATCAGCCAGCAAACGGCCAAGAATGTCTTTCTGTGGCCCGAATCGTCGTGGGTGCGCAAGGGTTTCGAGGCTTATTTCACCGTCTTGATAGAATTGCTCTGGAGCAAGCAGCGCATCATGGAGGTTTACCTGAACTCCATAGAAATGGGCGACGGCATCTATGGTGCCGAGGCGGTGGCCCAACAGCATTTCAACTGCACGGCCAAGGAACTGTCGCGCGCGCAGTGTGCCCTAATAGCCGCCACATTGCCCAACCCGCTGCGCTTCGACTCGTCGCGGCCGTCGCGCTACATGATGAAGCGGCAGTATGCCATCATGAAACAGATGAAATACATCGGCTTCATGAAGGACGATAAGAAATAACCATTTATTTTTCGCGGAAACGCGCACGGTAATTGCGCGGTGACAGTCCGGTTTTCGACTTGACAAATTTGCCGAAAAAGGCCTGGTTGGGAAATCCCATTTCGTTGGATATGTCTTTGATGCTTTTGTCGGTATATCGCAGCTGCTGCACGATGACATTGATGCTGTGCTGGTGAATCCATTCGAGAGGCGTCTTGTCGCTGCATTGCCTGACCACGGTAGACAGGTATTTGGGCGTGATATAGAGTTGGCGAGCTATTTCGGTGACAGAGCGCATCCTGCCATTTCCTTTGCCCAAGAGCTCTATGAAACGGCGGAATATCTGGTCTTTGCGGTTGACGCTGATTTCGTCGTCGTGGCGGTTGGTGACACGCGAAATGATGTCGAAAAACACGTAGATGATGGATTGCAGAAGCGCGTGCATCATGCGTTTCTGAAAGGGGTTGCCAGTCTGGCGTATCTTGAGCTTGGTGATTTCGGCAAAATGGTAGAGCGTCTCCAGCTCGTCCTCGGTGAGGCTGATGACGGGGGCTTTGGTGGCATCGAAGATAGTGTCCCAAATGCGTTCGTTGGCATAAAACGAGTTTTCCATGGCCTGTACGGAAAACCCGAAGATGAGGCATTTCATGTCGGGCGAATGCTGCAACGGCTCGATGGCCATTCCGGGGTAGCAGATGGCCACCTTGTCGTGACTTATTTCGTAGGGGCGGTTGTTGAGCCGCATGCTGAGCGTGCCGCTGTAGCAGGTGATTACCACCACCTTGTTAAGACTGAAGGATTCGGGGATGTCGCTTGGAATGGAACGGAGGTCGTTGACGACAAACAGGTCGCCATCGTCGTAGTTAAGCCACTGTCGGCCGACGGTGTCGATCATTTCCTGTTTGGCGGGCGTTGTGTCGGATTCCAAAGCGGGCGGTTTATTGGTTGAAGCGGCTGTAGACGACAGACATCTTGACAGGGTTGGCCGAGCCACCCTTGAGACGTGCCCCGCTCAGCGAGAAGTCGTTGCTGACGCTTAGCACGCTTCCCATGGTACTTGTTTCGGCCGTGACGGGTACGAGCATCACCTTGTTCCAGTCGGGGTTGGCGGCCATCCAGGCGTCGAGTTTTGCCAGACGTGCCTGAGGGCTGTCGTTTTCGGTGATGCCTGCTTTGGTGTCGCGCTGTCTTTTAAGGTAGGATATAAGGTTGGCGATGTTGCTGAACGAGTATGAGTTGTAAACGTTGTCGTAGCTGGCCAGGAAAGTCTTGTAGTTGTCGGGCACGCGGTTGTTGTCGAAAAAGTCGTTGAGCTCGCCTTTGGGTACCATGAGCACGGATGAGGGTGTAGACAGCTTGTATTGCGTGACGATGTTGCTGTTGTAGCGGCGGAAAATGATTTTCGCACTGTTTACAGAGTCTGTTTCGTGGTTTTCGTAGATGTTGTCGATGGGCAGCGACACTTCGGTAAAGATGGCGGCCGGTGTTTTCAGATAGGTATAGTCGGTTTGCGCTATCAGTTTGTCGATGTTTTCGTTTTCTATGCGGTTGCTTTGTATCACTTCCTGGGTGGCGGCTACGCGCTGCACGCCCACGTAGGTGGTGTCGCCGTCGTTATATCTGAAATATACGCTGAGGGTTGCAATGTCGATGTCGACAAGTGTGCCGTTGCCCGATATGGTCTTGAAATAGAAGCCGGGCAGGACGTTGCGTATGAAGTTGTAGGAATTTTTGAAGTTGTCGGGATTTTCGTAATACTTGCGCAGTATTTTCGTGCCGAAGGCGACGGGCAGCTTTATCAGTATGTTTTTGGAATAGTCCGAGGAGTAGCGTATGCTGTCGGGCAGCGAGAGGTCGGCCACTGCGAAGCTCATTTCCTTTTTGACGGCATCGGGCTTGCGGCTGACATACTGCTGTGCGTCAATGTTGGTGTAGTAGGTGGTTTCTTCGTCGAGAATTTTGTCGGCATCGAGCTCGTAGACGCCTATCTTGAGGGAGTTGAGCGAATCGCCATAATAGGATTTGACATAGAGGCGCAGCTCTACCGAGTCGGCCACGGGCTGTCCGTTTTCTTTGTGCATGGCGTCGAGTTTGGGCAGGCTGTAGTCTTCGAGCGAATAGAATTGGGCCAGGAAACTGCACGTTGTTGTCGATCCTGTTTCGGGGTCGGTGACACGCCCGAGGTAGCAGTCGCTCGATTTGGCCACGAGTGAATCTATTTTGACCGACCGTGTGCCGGTGTCGAAGACGGCTTGTGTGACGGTGGTGACGTCGCTGCCGGGCATTACGATGCTGCCGAAAGTGTCGGTATTGTCGTCGCACGAAGTGAATGCGCACAAGGCGGCGAAAAGGGGCAGTAAGGATTTAACGGTGTTCTTGCAGATGGATTTCATCATGAAGATCGTTGTGGGGTTATTGTTTTAATAGGGTGTCGTAGAAGTCCGAGTAGCGCGCGGCATCGATTTCGCCGTCGGCGTAAGGCAATATGGGTATGTTTTTGGAGGATGCGAAATCGAGCAGTTCGGGATTGGCGTTTTCGGTAGAAGCTATCACTCCGTCGCAGAAGTTGATGGCGAATTTTTCAAAGTCGGTCGGTGTTTCGAGCCTCAGTCCGAAGTCGGCTATCATCTGCGGTGTCATGTTGCGGAAGGCCAGACATTCTTTGATGTTGGCGGGCATGGCGACGGTCAGCGGATTGTCGTAGAGGGAATAGACCACTTTGGTGTTGGCGAAAGGCTGCTCTTCTTTATAGATGGCTTTAATAAAAAAAGGCGTGGCCGCCGAAATCCATCCCTGACAGTGTATCACATCGGGATACCAGCGAAGTTTTTTGATGGTCTCGAGCACGCTGCGGGCATAGAAGATGGAACGTTCATAGTTGTCGGTGTATTCGTTGCCGTTCTTGTCGCCAACCATCAGACGTTTCTGGAAAAAGTCTTCATTGTCGATGAAATATACTTGCATTCGCGCCGATTGCAATGAAGCCACCTTGATGATGAGCGGATGGTCGGTGTCATCGATAATGATGTTCATGCCTGATAATCGTATTACTTCGTGCAGCTGGTTGCGTCTCTCGTTGATGTTGCCCCATTTGGGCAGAAAGGTGCGGATTTCGCAACCAGAATCCTGAATGGCCTGTGGTATTTTCTTGCCGTTCGACGACATGGGTGTCAGCGGCACATAGGGTGTTATCTCTTGGTTGATGAACAATATTTTCTTCGCTGTCATGATTTGTTCTTTGTAATGCAAAGGTACGAAAAAAAGGCGATTTGCGGCGCATCAATTTTAAAACTTTTAAATATCAGACGCTTTTGCCGCCGTTCTTTCTTCTGTATGTGGAATTATTTCTGTTATTTTGCACCCCGATATAAACATTCAGACGGAAAAATGGAAGTCGTACAAACCATCAAAGCATTGGACGAGAAGCTACTTGCCGCCCGCAAGGCAGGTAAGTCGGTCGGTCTGGTTCCCACTATGGGTGCCCTGCACCGCGGCCACGCCTCGTTGATTGAAAAGAGTGTTCAGGAGAACGACGTGACCGTGGTGAGCGATTTTGTAAACCCCACACAGTTTAATGACCAGAACGACCTGTTGCGCTATCCGCGCACCTTCGATGCCGATTGCAGCCTTGCCGCTGAGCTGGGCGCTGATTATATATTCTTTCCTTCGGTGGCCGAGATGTATCCCGAGCCCGACGAGCGGAGTTTTAGCTATCCTCCGGTCGACAGCGTCATGGAAGGGCCGCGCCGCCCGGGCCATTTCAACGGAGTGTGCCAGATTGTCAGCAAACTTTTCTACGCCGTCAAGCCCGATAGAGCCTATTTCGGTGAAAAAGACTACCAGCAAGTGGCCGTCATCAGGGCCATGGTGGCCGATTTGAAACTGCCTGTCGAGATTCGCCAGTGCCCCATCGTGCGCGAAGCCGACGGACTGGCGCTCAGCAGCCGCAATGCCCTGCTCACACCGGCCGAGCGCAAACTGGCCGCCAATATTCACCAAACGCTTCTCGCCAGCCTCGACTATGCAAAAGGCCATACCGTCGAGGAGACACGCTGCCATGTGATCGACACTATCAACGCTTTCGACGGACTCAAGGTGGAATACTACGAAATTGTAGACGGCATCACGCTGCAAAGCATCGCTTCGTGGGAGGCAGCCCCCACCGTGGTGGGTTGCATCACGGTCTATTGCGGAAAGCTCCCCGTGAGGCTCATTGATAATATAAGGTATAAATAAACACAAAGCGACATGTTTATAGAAGTATTGAAGTCGAAAATACATTGCGTCCACGTTACCGATGCCAACCTGCAGTATATGGGAAGCATCACCATCGATGAAGACCTGATGGACGCCGCCGGTCTTGTAGAGGGCGAGCATGTCTACATTGTCGACAACAACAACGGCGAGCGCTTCGAGACCTACGTCATCAAGGGGCAGCGCGCAAGCGGATGCATCTGCCTTAACGGAGCAGCCGCCCGCAAGGTGCAGATTGGCGATGTGGTCATCATCATGTCGTATGCCACGATGACACCCGAAGAGGCGCGCAGCTTCCGTCCGCGCGTGATATTTCCCGACACAGCGACCAACCAACTGCCGCAATAGCAGCAAGCAGCATACAGCAAGCCGGTGTTTCCCGTAAGGATAGGAAGCACCGGCTTTTGCGTTGCCGTCGGGCCAATCGGCGAAGGCCTATTTGGGAAGGTTGAAGGCTACAGACATTTCCTTCATCTGTTCCTGACTCATGCCCTCGGGCTCAAAGCCCATGGCCTTGCTGTCGATATAAATTTTTGCACTCTTCGAAAGCACATCGATTTGGTCGAACGCATCCATCACGTCGAGTCCCTTGGCAAAGACTCCGTGCTTTTCCCATAACACCACATCATAGTCTTCGAGCTCCTTGAGCGTAGCTTCGGCCAGCTTCACCGAGCCCGGCAATTCGTAGGGGATAATGCCCAGACCCAGCGGGCAGAATGCCTTGGTCTCGGGTATCATGCTCCAAAGCAGGTTGGTGAGAACGTCCTTTTCAAGGAATTTCCTTGCGTGGCTCATGGCAATGAGTTCGATGGGGTGGGTGTGCACGGTGGCACGATAGGCCGAACCGGTCTCTATCAGGTGGTTGTGCACCGTCAGGTGCGAGGGAAGCTCGCTTGTCGGCTTCACGGGATTGTCGGCGATGATTTCATAGCCGGCACAATCGTCGGTGATGCGTATCACCGAACCGTTGTCCATGGGATAGCGTGCCAAATCTCTCATGCGCTTGTTGGTGCCTTTGCAGAAAAAGTAGCATCCCTTCAAGTGGGGCAGCGTGGTGCCTATGGGAGTGACCGGTGCGATGGCGGGCATGGCCTTGATTTCATCGTCAACCAGCTCGGTGATGTTGATGGTAATGTTGCCTCCGTTGCGCTCGGCCCACCCGTTTTGCCACAGGTAGCCGGCCACTTCGGCCACTTTGTCCACTTCTTTTTTCAAGGCGGGACGACCTTCCAAAATTGATTTCATAAAATTTTCTTTGCGATATGTTTGTTACAGGAGCTGGGGCAGGAACGACGATACGATCAGCACCAGCAGTCCTACAATCAGTACTGCGATGGTCTTGGGCGAGCATCCTTTCCATTCTTTGAGGATGATGCCCCACACATTCGAGAACGTTACGTTGAGGGCCATCAGTATGCAGAACGAAAGGGTCATCAGTGTTTCCGACGAAGTGAGGAATCCCTTGCCGAGCGACAGTCCGAAGAACTGGCTGTACCATAAGGCACCGGCCAGGGCGCAGAAGAGCAGGTTGTTTCCTATGACGCCGCCTTTGGCATAGTCGCCAAAAGTCTTGTTTTTGGTGTTCTGATAGAAGCAGTAGGCGGCATTGGTCACAAATCCGCCGAGTGTCACGAGCAGCGTGGCGGGCAGTGTTTTGTAGATGTCGGGTGTCAGGTCGCCGAAGTTGATGTCCTTGCCGAATTCGAGGCCTACGTTGAAGCATCCGCTCATGAAACCTGCCAGCAGGGCTATGGCCAGTCCTTTGGGAAAGTTGAAATCCTTGACGGCGGCCTTTTTCTCTTCGTCAGAGAGCGACGCGGCTTTCATGGAGCCAGCCACACCGATGATGGCTATGCCGACAAGTGTCACGGCCACGCCGGCGAGCACGGCAAATGTGAGCTTGGATAGCGCGTCTTCGGCGGGAAAGAAGATGTTGAGCAATACGGGTCCCATGATGGTGCCGAGCGCGGCGCAGGTGCCCAGTGCGATGCTTTGCCCGAGGGCCACGCCAAGGTAGCGCATGGAGAGTCCGAAGGTCAGTCCGCCGATGCCCCACAGGACGCCGAAGAGCACTGTCATCCAGATATTAAACGCGTTGCTTGCGCCCAGCAGTTCGCAGAGCGAGTGGCCTTCAGGCACGGCGAGCAGTGCGCCGAGCAGGGGGAAGGCTATCCAAGCGAAGATGCCCTGTACGAGCCAGTATGATTCCCAGCTCCACTGTTTGATTTTGTTGATGGGCACGTAGCAGCTCGACTGGCAGAACGCGCCGATGGCTATGATGAGCAATCCTATGAGTATTTCCATCGTTCAAGTTTGTTTGGGGGTTTAAAACGGCGGCTTTCCGCCCTTTTGCCGCCCGGGGCGGTCATAAAGTGGCGGAAGGCCGTCTTTGCAGAGTTCCTGATGCTTATCTCTTGGAGGTCACGTCGGCCTCGTATTTTTCAACGTCTGCGATAAACGATTCGCCTACAGGCACATCGTTAATCATGTTAAAGTAGTCGTAGACTGCACCCATGGGCAGTGTCTTGGCTTCTTCGAGCAGTGCCAGGCGTTCGAACAGCTGTCCGTTGTCTTCATATTGGCGGAGCTGTTTGCCGGGTTCGAGCAGTGCGCTGAGGATGCACTTCTGTGTGGCGCGTGTTCCTACGATATAGGCACCGATGCGGTTGATGCTGGCATCGAAGTAGTCGAGTCCGATGTGTACGCGGTTCATGGCGTCGGCGCGTACTATTTCCTTGAACAGGTTCAGTGTGGCATCGTTCATGGTGGTCACGTGGTCGCTGTCCCAGTGTACGGGGCGGCTCACGTGGAGCATGAGTTCGGGCACGAAGAGCAGCATGCTGGGCACTTTGTCTGCGATGTCTTCGCCCACCTGGAAGTGTCCGGTGTCGATGGTGGCGATCACCTTGTTGGCGGCGCAGTAGGCGCAATAGAAGTCCCACGAGCCCACGGTGAAGCTTTCCAGTCCGATGCCGAAGAGCTTGGCTTCAAGGCAGTCGCGCATGTTGTCGTATTTGGTGGCGAGTATTTCGTCGAGCGATTCCTTGAGCAGGGTTCTGTAGCGTAGTTTTTCCACGGTGGTGTCTTTGCTTCCGTCGTGAATCCATATGTTCATGATGCAGGGGTCGCCCTGTGCCTTGCCCATGGCTTCGGCGATGGCGCGGCAACGCTTGGTGTGCTCTATCCAGAAGTCGCGTATTTCCTTGTCGGGGTTGGCCAGTGAGAGGCTGCCGCTTTTAGGGTGCGAGAAGCTGGTGCTGTTGAAGTCGAGCTTCAGGCCTTGCTGTTTGGCCCAGTCGATCCATCCCTGGAAGTGCTTCACTTCGACTTGGTCGCGGTCTACTTTCTGTCCGTTGAACTCTCCGTAGATTTCGTGTAGGTTGAGGCGGTAGGTTCCGGCCAGCAGTGATGTGACTTTTTCGATGTCCTGGCGCACTTCTTCTATGTTGCGTGCGCGTCCGGGATAGTTGCCTGTTGTCTGTATGCCGCCCGAGAGTGTGCCGTCGGGGGTTTCAAACCCTATCACGTCGTCGGTCTGCCAGCAGTGGAGCGAGATGGGTGTGTTTTTCAGTGTTTCCACTGCCTTGTCGGTATCTACGCCCAGGGCTGCATAGCGTTCCTTGGCGATTTCATAGGATTTCAGGATGTTTGCTTCTTTCATGGTTTTATGTTTTGATTGAGATGAGTTATTTTCTTTGGTTGATTGTCAGCCCACGATGCTTTTGTATTTGCGGTAGGCCTCGTTCCATGTCGCGGTGTCTTGTGGGTCATAGCGTTTGGGCTGTTCCGACTGTGCGATGAGTGCTCTCATCTGATGAATGTCGGCTACCATTCCGCATGCTTTGGCTTGCATCATGATGTTGCCTTCGGCGGTGGCTTCCTGCGGACCGGCATATACGGGTATGTTGAGGCTGTTGGCGATAAACTGGTCGAGTATGTAGTTGAGGCTTCCTCCTCCTATGACGTGCATTCGTTCGAGGGGGAAGGGCGACATTTCCTTGAGCATTTCGAATACGTCGCGATAGCGCAGTGCCAGTGAGTCGTAGATGCAGCGGCATTCTTCTGCATAGCCACCGGGCACGGGCTGTAGGGTGCGCCTGCAGTAGTTTCTGATGGCTTCGACCATCGATACGGGGTTGGCAAAGTCGGGGTCGTCGGGATTGATGAGGCTTCTGAAGGGTTCCACCTTCATGGCCGCGTCATAGAGTTCGTCATAGCTTTGCGGGGCGTCGGTCCATTCTTTGCGGCAGCGCTCGAAGAGCCACATGCCGCAGATGTTCTTGAGGAATCGGGTGGTGCCTTCTATGCCGCCCTCGTTGGTGAAGTTTTTTTCAAAGCTGCTTTTGTTGATGATGGGCTTTTTGGTTTCTATGCCCATGAGGCTCCAGGTGCCGCTGCTCAGGTAGGCGAAGTTTTCATCGCGGGCGGGTATGGCGGCCACGGCCGATGCCGTGTCGTGTCCCGCCACGGCGATGACGGGTATGTCGTTGAGTCCTGTGAGTCTTTGTATTTCGGGTGTGAGCCGTCCTATGACTTCACCCGGCTGCACGTAGCGTCCGAACTGCTTTTCGCTGATTCCGATGGGCGTCGTGAGTTCTTCGCTGATGCGTCCGGTGTGTGCGTCCATCATCGAGCTTGTCGACAGAATGGAATATTCCGTGACCATTTCTCCGGTGAGCAGATAGGAGAGGGCATCGGGCATAAACAGTATTTTGTGGGCTGCCTCGAGTGCCGGGTCGCCGTTGCGGCGCATGGTAGCCAGCTGGAACAGGGTGTTGAAGTTCATGAACTGTATGCCGGTGATTTCATACACGCGTTCTTTGGGCACCAGCTTGAAATATTCTTCCATGGCACCTTCGGTATGGGGGTCGCGATAGGAATAGGGGTTGCGCAGGAGTGCGCCGTCGCGGCCGAAGAGGGCCACGTCTACTCCCCAGGTGTCTATGCCGATGCTTTCGATGGTGAAGTTTTCCTGTGCCACGGTTTTGAGTCCGCGCAGGATTTCCCAATACAGTGCCTGGATGTCCCAATAGCAGTGACCGGTCATTTGGATGATGTTGTTGGGAAAGCGGGTGATTTCCCTGCGGGTTAACTTGTCGCCCTCAAGGGTTCCCAAAATGGTTCTGCCGCTCGATGCGCCCAAGTCAACCGCGAAGAAATGTTTTTTCATAATATGTTTAAAGTATCAGATTGGGTGTGTTTGTAATGCGAAGTTAGCGATTTTATCTTTACTACCATCGGGTGTGGTCGGTTTGTTTTCCGGTTTTAATTGTTTTTAACTGGCGATGTCTCCGATTCCTTGTTTTCACTTGCCAAAGTTGCGTGAGGCGAAGGGCAGGCTAGCGCGCAGGGCGGTGTGCCAGTATTCCCAGTTGTGCGAGCCGTTGCGCACGCGCAGCTCACATTTGATATTGTTGTCGCGCATGAGCATGTGGAAGGTTTCGTTGAGCTTCAGCAAATAGTCGTCGTCGCCGCAGTCGACATACCATTTTACGGTTTTAAGTCTGTCCTTGGCCGCGCCATCGGCTTTTTTAAGGTATTCGATGCACGAGTTGTCGTGTACGGCCACCTGCACATAGGCCAGTTTGGTTGTTTCGGCGCGTTTCTTGTCGTCCACGTCCTGGTCGAGCCATGCGCTCATGGCATAGCACGAGGAGAAGAGCTCGGGATGCTTCTGGCAGTAGGATACGCTGCCGCCGCCGCCCATGGAGAGGCCGCTCACGGCGCGGTGCTGCTTGTCGGAGGCTATGTTGAACTTCTTTTCTATATAGGGCATGAATTCTTCGAAGAAAAACCGCTCATACGACCATCCGGGCATGTTGAAGTAGCCGCACCAGTCGCCCTTGGAGACGTCGCCGCCGGCGTTGGGCATCACGATGACCATGGGCACGGCTTCGCCCGAGGCCATCAGTTCGTCGGTCACTATCTGCATCTGTCCTTTGATGGCCCATCCCGTGTGGTCGTCGCCCAGACCGTGGAGCAGGTAGAGCACCGGATATTTCTGCGGCCTTGTGGCGTCGAATCCGTCGGGCAGATATACATTATAATGTCGTTCGGCGTTCAGTATCTTGCTTTGCATCTTTTCGGTGACGATGCGGCCGGCTTCGGCGCTTGTGCCGGCGGTCAGGAGAATCAGGGCCGCCATCAGGGTCTTCAGTGCTGTTATTGATTTTGTCATGTGCGGTTGATGTTTCAATCTGCCTACAAATTTATGCCTTTTGTTTTAAACGGCCAATCCGCGGGCCATGTTTTTTCTTTTGCTTTCACTTTTTACGACATCGGGCGGCAGAGGTTGTCTGTCGCCCGATGGTCTCATTTGCGCTTGTGAATGCGGTTTACATTGTCTACGATGCCTGCCAGCTTTTGCTTGTCGTCGTCGCCAAACAGGCCGCTGTTGAGCAGTATTTGAATGATCTGCAGCACAATGCGCAGCAGGAAGGGGATGTTGATCATGGCATTTGGTTTTTCAAGTTGACGTCTGGTTTTTTGAGTTCTCCCTCACTGCCGTGTCTAAGCCTGCCTGTTCATCACGAGCTTCATCCCCTGGGCTGCCGGATTGACGGCCACGGCTTCCTTGAGCATGCGGCTCGGCGTGAACTGCACGCGCAACTGCTCGATGTCGTCGGCGATGACGTCGTCGGCCACGTCGCGGCCTTTTGCCTTGGCCGTCAGGCGAAACGAACCGAGGGTGCCCAGCCTTACGCTCTTGCCGTCGAGCAGGGCGGCTGCCACCTGCTCTTCGAGGGCCGACAGGGTGGCCACCACGTCGGGGCGCGCTATGGTGCTCTCGCGGGCTATGCTGTCGACAAAACTGTCGAAATCCATGGGACTGGTGCCGCTCACGGCGGGATAGAAGGCATCTTCCTTCGTCTTGGGGTTCTTGCGTTTTACTGCTTTCAGTGTAATCATGGTTTTTTGGTTTTTGGTTAAAGGTTAAGGTTTACAAGGCTGGCGGTTTCTCTTCAGACGGTTCCATCCTGCTTTTTGAATTTGAGACTGCTGTTTGCACGATTGAAAGTGCGGAGCAGCTTCGAGCTCTTGCTGAAATGGATGCGCAGGCGTTCCACATCGTCGGTTTTCACGTCGTCGGCCGCGGTCTTGCCGCCTTTTTTGGAATTGACGCGCACATGAAAGCTTCCCAGATTGGGCAGTCTCACACTGCGGCCCTCGCAGAGCGAAGTGGCCACATGCTCCTCGACGGCGGCGAGCACGCCCTTCACGTCGTGTACGGATACGGTACAGGCACAGCTGATGCGCAGTGCCACCTCGTCGAGATCCAGATGTCCCGAACATACCGGCATGGGATAGAACTTCTGCTTCGTGGCATCGGCCGGATTTTTCTTTTTAATCACTTTGTAGATGATCATAATACTAATTTTTTTGTGGGTCTCCCGCTTCCGGCCTTCGTGGCCCGCGGCAGGTCGCCCGGTTAACGATATGGCAAAGTTACGAAGACTGTTGGCCGCTTCCAAGCGTTTTTCGCGCAGCAGTGCAGCAAAACCCGCAATTTGTCTGCAACACATTGAACGGCAATATGTTGCAAAACACCATTCGTTTCACTTTTTTTCGCGGCCCTCCCCCGGCGGCCGCTCCTGCAAGGCTCATGGCCGCGAGGCGTGGGCTCTAAATGACGGCCGTTGGGCTCTGAGTGGCGCCGATGGGGCAGGGCAGCATCGCAGAAAGACCCGCAGATGTGACATTTTTAAGATTTTTACGGCCTGAAAACGGCATTTTGAAAAGAAAGCAGTACCTTTGCACGACAAAATAATTCTAAGACACATTTGCATGAGCAAATTGATTGAAATACGCGATTATAAGCCGCTGCTGGACGTACAGCAGAACGAGCTGGCCATAAAACTGGTGAAGAGCTTCTTTCAGGAAAACCTGGCCACGGGACTCAAGCTGCACCGCACCACGGGTCCCCTCTTTGTGCTCAAGGGCACCGGCATCAACGATGACCTGAGCGGCACCGAGCGTGCCGTCACTTTTCCCGTGCGCGACATGGGCGACGCACGCGCCGAGGTGGTTCACTCGCTGGCCAAGTGGAAACGCCTGATACTGGCCGACCACCACATAGAGCCGGGCTACGGCATCTATACCGACATGAACGCCATACGCGCCGACGAGGAGCTCGACAACACGCATTCGCTCTATGTGGACCAGTGGGACTGGGAGCGCGTCATAACGCCCGCCGAGCGCACCACGGCATTCCTGCGCAAAGTGGTCAAGCGCATCTACTCGGCCATGCTGCGCACCGAGTTTCTTGTGTGTGAGCAATATCCCCAAATCAGGCCCCAGCTCACCGACAACATCTGCTTTATCCACGCCGAAGAGCTGCGCCGCCGCTATCCCGACAAAACCGCCAAAGAGCGCGAAGACCTCATAGCCCGCGAAAAAGGCAGCGTGTTCATCATCGGCATAGGAGGCCCCCTGGGCGACGGCAAGCCCCACGACCTGCGCGCCCCCGACTATGACGACTACTCCACGCCGGGCGACGACGGACTGCCCGGACTCAACGGCGACCTCATCGTATGGGACGACGTGCTGCAACACTCGCTCGAACTCAGCTCCATGGGCATACGCGTAGACCGGGAAGCCCTCGTGAGACAGCTGCACCAGTCGGGCAACGACGACCGTCTGCAGCTCTACTTCCACCGCAGGCTGATGAACGGCGAACTGCCGCTGAGCATCGGAGGAGGCATAGGGCAGTCGCGCCTGTGCATGCTCTTCTTGCGCAAGGCCCACATCGGCGAAGTGCAGGCCAGCATATGGCCCGACGACATGCGTCGCCGCTGTGCCGAAGCCGGCATCAGACTCATCTGACGCCCCGCAAGTACACCCCTAAGGCAACCCAAAAACAGTTCATCATAATCAAATTTTATATGGAGACCTGCTGAGACGGCACGTCTCCTTTTTTTTATCTGCTGACAATCATGCAGTTGCAAAAAAATCGCGATAAAACAGAAAAATAATCGCAAATTTTCTTGCGCGGAACAAAAAGAATACACTATCTTTGCAGCGAAAACAGAAGTTAACCTTATTATTCAAAATAATATGATGAACTTAAGCGATCTAAAAACCAAAATGCCCACCGTCTCAGGCAGCTACATCAAGAGACATCCCGAACTGGCCGACGTGCTCAAGCACCTGCGCCCGGGCAGCTGCATCAGTATGAACAACGGCGCGCACTACCTGATGTGCGAAGCCCTGTATGAACCCCTCGACTACCGCCCCTGCCTGCGCTGCTCACTGCAGCATCAGAGCGAGAGCTTCTGCCTGCGCCACCGCCTGTGCTGTGCCCATGCACGACCCGATGGCACAAGCGTACGTTTCATCCTTTTAACCCCCGAATCATGAACGAAAACATACGCAAAAGCTGCGAATCAATGATGGATACGCTCCGCTGCTATTCGGCCACGTGGCTCAGACGGGCCATTGTCCGATATGAAGCCACCGGCGAAGAACCCTATGTGCCCGTCCGCATAAGCAACACCGCCAAGGCCATGTGGAAACTGATGAAAGCACTCATCGACGAAGACAAAAAAAGCCGCAAAAACAGCCCGAAGCGCAATGAACCCCCGTATTCAACCCCCGTATTCAATACGGGTTGCGAAAAAAAAGAAAGAAAAAACGAAAGAAAAGAACTTTCCCCCACACCCCCTATAGAAAAGAAAGAAATAAAGAAAGAAAAAAACTCTCTCTTGCCCGCACATGCGTGCGTGCGCACGGGGGAGGGGGAAACAAAGACCCCGCAGCCCGATATGCACAACAGGGAGCAGGCACCCCATCCGGCAACAGAAGCCCGCGCCTCGATGGTGCACGGATATTACAACCAGATTGCCGGAGTGGCCGGACTGCTGCCCCTGCCGCCACTGTCGCGGCGCCTCACAGACAACATGACAGCCGTGCTGCGTGGATACAGCGACAAGGAAATAGCCCGCGCCATAGAGCGCGCCTCGCGCAGCGACACACTGTGCGGACGCAGGAAACACGGCTTCCGGGCCGACTTCTTCTGGATATTCGAGACAAAGCATTATACACGAATCGAAAGCGGATTTTATGACAACAAAGAAACTGTCGACACTGATAGGGAAGCAATCAGGCTGCTGGCCGACAAATACCGGGACGAACAGCTTGGCACCGGCTGCGAGGCAGAGGTTGACCAGACGCTATGGTGACGCCGCCGCCTTCAGCCGCGCCTTCTCGCCCGAAAAGACCGAAGCCTTTGCGGCACACCCCGAACGGTGCGTGGCCGGCGAAGCACCGGCCCTCGTAGACGTGGCACTGGCCTATGGCGACACCGCGGCACGAGCTTGGCTCATGGCACAGATCAAAGCTCTGGCCGAATATTGCGGCGACCGCAACGCACTCACCGCCGACCAGTGCTACCAATGCGCCTCAAACATGCAGACACACTACTTCTATCTGAAAACCACCGACTTCATGCTCTATTTCAGCCTTGTCAAAGCCGGACGCTACGGATGCTTCTACGGACGCATAGACCCCATGCGCATCGTGGGATGGCTCAAAAACTATGTGGACGACCGCAACCGCATCTATGCACGCGTCGAAGCGCAGCGCGCCGCCGACCGACAACGCGAGGACGACCGGCATCAACGCTACGGGCCGTCCATGAGCCGCGAAGAGTATGAACAGTGGAAACGCGACAACCCCGAAAGCTATGCCCGGCTCATGGATGAGATCAAAGCCGGGGACGAAGCACGGAAGCGGCGGCGCGAGGGGCAATGACCGAAAAAAGGGAGAATAAGGCTGTGAAGGAAATGCAGGTGCAAAAAAAAAAGATCGGTACTCACGTACGGATCTTAACAAATCTAACTATGAAAAATTTTAAATCTATTTGAATGTAAAGTGACTCCGCTGGGATTCAA
>DJPH01000012.1:39890-40091 GCA_002439755.1 Prevotellaceae bacterium UBA6417
TTCAGTTGAGCTACGGAGCCTCTCTGTTCTCTTTTGCGAGTGCAAAGATAATGGTTTTTTCTTTACGCAAGCGTTTTTTCCGCTATTTTCTTTGAAAAAAATTGCGACGGAGCTTTCTGCAATTGTCCTGAGCCATCATTTTTACCGTCAGATGATGGCTCTATCTTATTTTGTCCCACCTTTTACTATTTCCACACCTTG
>DJPH01000002.1 GCA_002439755.1 Prevotellaceae bacterium UBA6417
CAGCTGAAAGAGGCCTTCAAGACTTTCATGAGCCATGTGGGCCAGCTCGAGCCCAACAAGTGGTACAACATCTTCGGTGGTTCTACCTACGACTACACAAAAGATCAGCCCATCTACCTCAACAGTACATCAACGGGTGACCAGCTGCACATCGGTGCTTATCCTGTCGAAGCCGATGCGACTATCGACCCCTATTCCCTCTGGCGTCTTGTTCCCATGGAAGGACAGGAGCCAACAGGCAATGCCGTAGGTTGCTATGCCATCCAGAACATGGGTACGGGACAGTACTTCGGTGCTTATCGTGGAAAGGGTGCTGAATACTCACCGCTGATGTCGCACGAGAAGACTCCCTACAACATCTATTACTATGGTAACGGTAAGTTCAAGATGCAGCAGGTAGGCGTTGAAGATCCTTTCGACTGCCTCAAGACCGACAAGACTAATTTCATAGTTCTCAACTATCCGGCCGATGGAGGCGAGCAGCAATCATTCATCTTCAAACCTACTGAAAGCGAAATTGTAGGCATCACATGGTATTTCGACAACAGCCTCAACACCATGGTACTGCCTTGGGCCGTTGACGGACTCGCAGAATACAATAGCGGAATCAGCGAAGCTACAATCAAAACCTATGCCGTGAAGAGCCTCACAACAACGGAAACAGGCAGTCGTCTCGAACTGAAAGAGAAGTCTTCCTTTGAAGCAGGTGAACCCTTCATCATCGCTGTCAACGACTACACAAAGTGTGACAATGAGAAGAAGCAGCCGGTTTACTTCCCCACTCCGGCAACCGTTACCGATACATCTGCCATCGTTGCCAACGGACTCATCGGAACATTGCAGGGCATGACAGTGGCAGCTCCGGGTATGGGTATCTTCAATTATGATGCCGCTACCACAAGCTGGAAGCTCGCTGCAAGCACGGCCAACCAATTCATCAGCGGACGTTACGGCTATATCGACCCGAAGAAGGTTGTCAACGAAGAAGGCGAAACCGACCTCGTTCTGGAAACAGCAGACCAAGTAACGGCAGTGAAACCGTTCATCGTTACCAAAACCACCGATAAGGTAAATGTCTACAGCATCGACGGCAAGCTCCTCAAGCGCAACGTCAAGGCAACAGACGCACAAAAGGGCCTGAAGAAAGGCATCTACATCATCGGTAAGAAAAAGATTGCCGTGAAGTAATCACGAACTACACAATTAATAACTTTTCTCAATCGAGGCGCAGGTCGGCAAACGGCCTGCGCCTTTTTGCATAACGTACAACAGCAGATAAGCCGCACCGTAGTACTATCTTGTAATTCGCCACATTAAACATTGGAGTCTGCAACATTAAACATAAGAGCTTTCCATATTAAACATAGGAGCCTGCAACTTACTATCCGGAAGCCTGCCACATACTATATGAGAAGCCGTAAGATACCAAACATGAAGCCACAATCCGGTATATCTTATTAAAATGGAATGTTGAAAATACGTTTGGTAATCAAAGTAAAGCAATTACCTTTGCAGCATAAAACAGAAAATTGGATATGGTATATCTAAATAGAGTCTTTGACGTGCAACTTAAAGCACACCTTAAAGCAATGGGGCAGTGCTTATAGAGGGGTCGAAATTTTCTCTTTTTTAATTCAGCCAACAGGTTATACGAAATATACTAATGAGGAAGTAATCGGGGAAAATAAAAAATGGGATACCACCGTATCCCAACCTTGTTAACCTTAAATCTAATACTATGAAAAACACAATGCAAAGATACGCTCAAATGGTATTTCCTCCAAATTATTTCAAGAGAAAATTTCATATATATGATTTTTTAACACACATGCTGATTCAAATGCCATCATTACATGACAGAAAATACTTATTTTTGTGCCATACAATAGAAAACTGAATTGATTTTGAACTTCCTAATTTGGATATCAAGATTTGTACGCCGAAAAGGATTCGGCGTACAATCTCCATTTGCCTATAACCTGATATGCAATGTTGTCAACGAAAAAGGTATGTATTATTCGTATAGCCTCTTGCAGCAGGAGCGTATGAAAAAACCGAAATCAGAACTTAGGAACAACCTGAAATCGGACAAGCTGTTATTTCGCCTGGCCAATTACATACAACCGGCTATCATGATTTTTCCTGAAAAGGAATTTTCAATGAGCAAGCGTTACGCCATGTCCGGATGCAAAACCGCACGCGCTGTCACTTACGAAGACTATTCCGAATTGCCACAATTAGTCCAATGGGGAATCCAGACTGAGCTATTATATATACGAGGTGACGCATGCGATGAAAAGACTTTACTTGATATCATCTCACAATTGCATGAACACTCTTTGCTCATTGTAGAAAACATCTACAGGAACAAACAGGCCAAACATCTTTGGCGCATGCTAACCGACAGCTCATCAGCAATACTTACATTTGATTTATATAGCTGCGGACTGGTGCTTTTTGATAGAAAATACATAAAACAGCATTACATAGCCGGTTTTTAATCTCGTCAGAATATGAAAAAATCAAGAATATACACACGACAAGGAGATAGCGGATGCACATCATTGGCTAACGGGAAACGAGTAAGCAAATCATCAATTAGAATTGAAGCTTATGGAACCATAGACGAACTGAACAGTCAGATCGGGCTGTTGGCTGCCATAACAACAGATACTGACGAAGCAGCCTTTTTGATTGGCATACAGCGCCGGCTCTTTACGATCGGTGGCATCCTCGCAACAGAAGAATCTGAAAGCAAAGCTTTGAATTGCATGAAACCAGACTATATCGATGAAATAGAAGAACGCATCGATTTGAATGATGCCCAACTGCCACCATTAAAAGCATTCATACTGCCGGGAGGCTGCATGGCGGCAGCAGTTGCACACGTGTGCCGCACTGTATGCCGACGTGCAGAAAGGCAAATTGTTGCACTGTCGGAAGTAGCACCGGTAGATAAGATTTTGCAATGTTACATTAACAGATTGTCCGATTATCTGTTTGTTTTAGCCCGTAAGCTAAACTTCACAGAGAAAGCAGAGGAAAAAAACCTGTAATCGTTTGGGAGTTTGTATGAATATCGTATTTTTGCGTGAGTTTTGAGAAGAACTTCGCAACATAAGCTGTAAAGAAAAACAAATCATCATGTATTGGACACTAGAATTGGCATCAAAATTGGAAGATGCACCTTGGCCGGCAACCAAGGACGAGCTCATAGACTACGCCATGCGTTCGGGAGCACCAATGGAAGTGGTAGAAAATCTTCAAGAAATAGAAGACGAGGGTGAACCGTATGACTCGATAGAAGATTTATGGCCTGATTATCCCACTAAAGAAGACTTCTTCTTTAATGAGGATGAATATTAGTTGAAAAACATGACCCGACTTGCTATAGTCGGAATGGCATTATAAAAAGCCGTGGTATATATTGTGTACCACGGCTTTTTATAATGCTATTTTTTAACCCAAGATATTCGATGAAGCTTTGAACTTGAATTGTTTCTTTTCAGGTATTTCAATGACCTGCTTTGTAAGCGGATTGATACCTTTGCGAGCTGATCTTGTAACAGTCTCGAAAGTTCCGAAGCCTATCAATGCCACTTTCTCATCTTTTTTTACTGTCTCAACAATTGCATCAATCGTTGCATCCAAGGCTTTTTTTGCCTCGATTTTCGTTAAGCCTGCTTTTTCAGCAATAACGTTTACTAAATCTGTCTTGTTCATATACAATTAGTTTTGGAATATAATATCAAACTGTAGTATTCGCACTTAAGTGCTTTGCTGATTGCAAATATACAGAATGTATTTTTAAAGTCCAATTTTTTTATTAATAAACATAGGCCCAACAGCTATTTTCTGTCAGAAATTCATATTTGCACGAGTCTAATCTGATTTTTGCTTTGAAACAAGCACGTTTTGAGTGTTTTCGGCAATCTGTAATTTGAACCAAAGGAACTATATCTGACCACTCTCAACCATACGGACAATACGTTCCGTATATTTGTCACTCCCTTCGGGATCATAATGCTTAGTGAGGCTATTGCCAAAAAGACCGGCCACAACTTGATATACACCGGCCTTAAGCGGCCCTAAAAAAGCCTTTACCATTTCATAGGAAGTTTGTCCGCATTCACGGTCAATCAACTTTACAAGCAGTTTTCCTTGTGAGCGCGACAGCTTTTTGACTATTGGGGCATATTGTTCCTTTATTCCTTTTTCGACAAGAGCAATATGGCGTTTTCGAGCCTTTTCATTCGGCAGGGACTGCAAGTAGTCATGAGTTTCTATCAAAGTGGTTCTTACCAATTGTGCATATGGAAAAACCAATTTGATATTCCTCACCATACGATTGTAACGTTCACGTTCGGACTTGTTTTTAAATGTAAGGGGCGAATAGCGGTAGAATTCGTGCAGCCTGACATTAGGTATGCTATCACCATGATAATAAGCGCGATTTACATGGACATAAACAGCCACCTGCAATGTATCGCCATTTTTCTTATCAGTCAGGCTATTGGCCTTCACTTGCAAAGCTGTAAGCAAAGATGCAAGTACTAAGAATAGAAACAAACGATTCATTTTCGGTTATTCTAACGTGAAGATTTTTTGCGATCGCGCCTGATATGATTCCAATTCTTATATGTTCCGAATATTGAAGTGGCATTCTTTTCTTCTTTTACTTCACCTTGATGCTGCTCCAACGTCGGATATTGTATGCGGGTGTGATAAACTGTTTTCAGACTTGTTATAAATTGCTCCTTGGCAACTTCAATATCATGGAAGGTTATCGGACAATCACGGAAATAACCTTCTTTTACCTGATTGTCTATAATATCGTTTACCAATTTGCGTAATGCTTCGTCTGTGATTTTTTGGAGGCTTCTTGAAGCTGCTTCTACAGAATCTGCCATCATAAGAATGGCTTGCTCCAGCGTGCTCGGATTGGGTCCGGGATAAGTAAACAACTCTTCGTTGACAGGTTCATCAGGATGATTATTGATATACTTTATATAGAAATACTTTGCTTTGCTGCGTCCATGATGTGTAGCTATAAAGCCACGTATTACAGCCGGCAAATGATGCTTTTCAGCCATTTCGATGCCATCGGGTACATGCTGAATGATGATTTGAGCACTGCGTTCTTCCGACAAGCTGTCGTGGGGATTGACTCCACGCTGATTTTCTGTGAAAAAAGCAGGATTCTTCATCTTTCCAATATCATGATAAAGTGCACCGGTTCGCACCAGCTCGACATTAGCTCCAATCTTTCCTGCCACTTCGGTAGCCAGATTGGCCACTTGCATAGAATGCTGGAATGTTCCTTGAGCTTCTTTTGACATTTGGCGCAGCAGCGGCATATTGACATTCGACAATTCAATAAGCGTCACACTTGAAGTAAAACCAAACAAACGTTCTATCAAGTACATGATCGGATAAGTAAAAAGCAGCAACACTCCGTTGATACAAATGCAGATATACCATGAGGGATCGAATGTCGTTAAGGTAAGTCCTTGACTCAGATCATAGCCAAGCATGAATATAAGAGTCACTATCGTCACTTGAAGTGCAGCCTGAAGTATTTGTGAACGTGAAAGCAATTCCTTGATGGAAAAGATAGCAATAGCGCCGGCTATAAACTGTACAAGTATAAACTCGTAAGGAGCATGTACCGAAATCGAGCAAACAAGCACATTTACAATATGTATGATAAACGATGTACGTGCATCCATAAAGACACGCACAAAGATTGGCACCATAGCATATGGTATGAGGTAAGCACTTTGCGATGTAGAATATTCCACCCATGACGTAACAATAGGAAATACTGTAAGCATGGAGTAAAAAAGGAACATACAGCGCGGCTGCTGCAAGTAATCCTGTCGAAAAAGGATCAAATAAAGGGCGAAAGTGAAGAAAAGAAGAAAAACAAACATGAATTGCCCCAACAGCAAAAGAAGCTCCTGATTGTTGTTGTCATGGCGCTTTATGCTTTCTTTTTTCATCGATTCAAGGATGTTTACCGTTTTTTCCGTGACGATTTCTCCACGGTCGATAATCTTTTGTCCGCTTTGCACCATACCGCTCGCATAAGAGATGGAAGAAAGCATATCTTGGAATGCTCCGCGCGTTTTGCGGGTATCCAATTCCAAATTGACTGTAAGGTAATTGTTCAGATTACATTGGCTCAATATGTCGTGCCGAAAAGTCGTTGAGTCGCCTAACATGATATGCATATAGGCCGACCGCGTTGTATAGAGTTCCTTTACTGCACGTTGCTGTGAATTTGTTCCATAAAACACCTTTATCGATGTAACACCGCTATCCAGCAAAGCAGTATATTCCTGACTTTCAATTATGCCGTTTGCATAAACTTCGTGCAGACATTTGGCCACGTACTGCATATAGGCATAAGGAAGTTTGCCCATTTTCCCGGATGAATAATCGTTCTTAAAACGGCGCAACTGGCTTTCTTCTTCCGTTTCGTCAATAAGATAATAAGGCTGAAACAACCGATAGGCACTGTCGCGTTCGGCTTTGATTACTTCGTCAGATTTGTAAATAGGAAAATCAAACTCAGCTATAATCTGTCCGTACTTCCATGGCTTGCCTATGGTATAATCATAAGAAAAGGTTTGTTCACGAGGCAGAAAAAAGACCACAAGTGCCGTTACTACCAATATCAGGATTATTCTGAACAGCGATGGCAAATATTTTTTGTTATTGAAAGCCATATATGTTACTTGTTTATTCTTGTTCGGACAAAGTTAAGAATAAACCTTGAAATGAACTCTTATTTCACTATCGGTTTCTCGAAAAACGCAGTGTTATTGTTATAAGTCCAAATGAGAGGATAGAAAAAGCCGCGTATGCAGTTGATGAGTGCTTGACAACCTTTTCCTCCTGCAAAACGGTCGTGCACTTTCGCACGATATTTCATCGTCAACCAACACAAATGCAACAAAGCGGGCATATCGTTTCTTGCCAACAGTGCGGCCATTCTATGAGGTATAGGATTGCGTTCAGCCGATGTATGGTCGCGAATATAGGCATACATCCATTGCCATACGGGCATCTTATTGAAATCACAATAGGCTTTCCAACCATAAACATATGGTTGCCATGTATTTCCTTTTGTACGTTCCCAATCTTTGCTCATCATTACCACGGAAGCCGAATCGCTGTGTTCACGATACCAATTGAGCGGTTCGCGCACTAAGGTCACTCCATCGTGCATATGAGCTTGCAGTGCCAACCACCAATCGTAAGCTATCCTTTCGTCCCATACATCAATACTATCATAAAATTTACGGGTAAACAGCATGCTGTGACCGGGGATGTGAGATGTAAACAACAGGCTTTCAAAGTCGCTCTGCGGCTTTCGTATCAAAGTTCCGTGAGTGGTGAATTGTGCATCCAGGCAACGGTAGCAATATACCAAAGAGCTTTTTCCTATGGCAGCCATTTTCTTTTCAAGATTGTCTTTATACCAAATGTCATCCTGGTCGCTCAGTGCAATATAATCACCTGTTGCCCGCCGCATGGCTGTAATGAAATTGCGGTTCCATCCCATATTGCTTGGATTGACATAAAGATGTATGCGATGGTCTTTGCGCGCATACTCTTCTATGATGTCACGTGTTGTATCCGTTGATTTATCATCCTGGATGATAAGTTCGGTAAAAGGATATGTTTGTTGCAGAAGCGATTCAATTTGCTCCCTGATATATTTTTCACCGTTGTAAGTTATCATTACAACCGAAAGTGTCGGCATCGGATTCATTTGTGTTGTTTTAGTATGGCTCTATAATAGTATCCGCATGAAAAAGGAAAGTATAAAGCCCTGCAAGCAGTCAGCAGACTTTTCTTTTCAGTTACATGGAAGAGCTGCGTCTGATGCTGCAGGAAAAACACTGTGCGCTTTACAAAGCCTTTCAATCCGCTTTGCAGCTGAAGACGAGCCATCTCTCTACACTCTTCAACGGCTTTTGTCTTGAATGGCAATTCATCGAGCATTTGCAATATATAGCTGAAACGTGTTCGCACACAACGTTGCAAAGCTGCATGATGCAAAAGCGTTGTCTGTATATAGTTTATCGCCGAACTGCTTATCATGCAATGACCTACAGGCAGGCATGCGGTAGCTGCATCTCCATGACGACGAAAATGAACCAACACATGTGGAACAAACACTATGCTTTCGGCAGCGGCAGCAACCATTTGAAGCTGCCAGTCGTATAAATAGGGGCAATTGTTCTTGTTAGGCACATAGTCAGGCAGACTTCTATGCATCAATAAAGTATGTCCGGGCAATACACCAAGGTAGGCCAGGCGAAGAATATCATAATTAGGCATTCGGTCATCATGACCGACAGGAAAGCCATCGTCTGAAAAAGGCACTGAAAACCCACTACACAAAAGTTTCTCTCCTATGGCTTCAGCCTGACGGTACAACTTATCATGTTCCCAAATATCGTCTTGGTCGGCCAATGCTATATAATCGCCCGAAGCCCTCTGCATGGCACTGAAAAAGTTATTGTTTATACCATGCTGGCCTTCATTACGAAATACTTTTATCAACTGATATATATGGGCATATTCTTCAAGTATATGAAAAGTATCATCGCTGCTTCCATCGTCTTGAACAATAATTTCTACAGGTTGATAGTCCTGAGCAAGTATGGAATCGAGCTGCTCACGCAGATAGCGCGCACCATTGTATGTACATACCACTACGGATATCCTTTTCTCACAGCACATCTCACTGGCATTGTTGTTCTACACAAACATTATTTCTTCACCATGAAAGAGAAAGTTGCCACCCACTACATATTGCCTTGCCGACGGTGAGAACTGCTCTTGCACCGTAACGTGTATATGTCCTGCAAGTATAGCCTTTAGTAACGGCTCTTTTTTCAGATAAGTTATAAAGTCACGGGTGACAACATCGTTCAACTGTGTTTTGTAATCGCCACCTGGCGCATACACTTTGTCGTTTATGCTACTTGCCAAATGCATACTCCAGAAACGAGTCGTTGCACGCCTTATTTGTTCGGTCATGAATGGTACATGCATACAAAGTACAATTGGAAGCCCTTTCTTCACTTCCTGTCTGAAAAGCTTCACCTGTTTGGGCGTAACATAGCCATAGACATCATCTATCATTATGAAATTAACGCCATTAACCACCTGCGATTGAAACGTAATATCAAACGGATATACTTTTTCCAATAACTTTCTTGTATTGTCCTTGTATGCTTCTGTAGGCTCTTCCTTAGGTTCACTGAGCCACATATCGGTTGTAAACTCATGATTGCCCATTGTTCCGGCAAGCCCGGGTCCGAAATATTTGCGTACCAAATCAAAGTTTGCTTCGCTTTGCCAGTCTATCAAATCACCGGTATGAATGACATAATCCACATGCTCCTTTGCCCAATTCAAGGAATCTCTAAGGGCCTCTTCCTGCCTGCCGCCAAAGCATTTGGTACGGCTTTCACGTAGTTTTTGCTTTTTCTCATTCTCATAAGCATAGGCAGCTGTCAAATGAGTGTCTGATATATGGAGTATGGAGAATGGCTTTTCCAATCCTATTTCCACTGTGGCATAAGCCAATGCAAGTCTTTCAAACTTTCCTCGTGATGGGAATACTTGTGGATTGTCTTCAGCAAATGCAGGCAGTTGTGCAGTAGCGAGCAAAAAGCCAGCTCCCGCTTTTTTTATAAAGCTCCGTCTGTTTATCTTGTCACTCATGGGTCTTTACGCGATTGATTCATTTGGCAAAGGTAGCTATATACTTTCAAAAGAGTGATTTTTACGGCTTAAAATCTTTCTTGCTCTTTTGCTATATCATGGATAGGCCGACGGCTTGCAGATTGCCATCGGCCTGTTGCCATGTTTTTACCTTTGACTATAAAAATCAGTTACGCTTCAATGGTTTGCGCCCTATATAGTCAAGCCTGCCAAACCCCT